>JBIPOY010000073.1:0-10673 GCA_044378705.1 Saprospiraceae bacterium | reverse complement strand
CCAAAAACCATCCCCGCCGCCAACATTGTCCCAGTCACGGTTTTCAATGCCACCGGCACTTTGAGACGGGCCGCGCCACGATCCATTGTCCTGCAAACCACCGTACACGTTATACGGCGATTGATGGTCCACTTGTACGTGGTAAAACTGGGAGACCGGCAACGTATTCAGGTGCGTCCAAGTGACCCCTAGGTCGAGGCTCATGTACACCCCACCATCGGTACCGAGGTACAATTGGTTTGTCGAATTTGGATTGATCCAGAGCGCGTGGTGGTCACCATGCACCCAACCGCCGGCGTTGGATGCTTCACTGAAGGCATGTCCGCCATCGGTGCTGATGGAAAGGGAAAAAGCCGGACGATATACCCTTTTGGGGTCTTTTGGATCTACCACCAGCGTACTGAAATAAAATGGCCGGGCAGTGACATTGGCATTGGCACTTTGATATTTCCAGTTTTCACCGGCATCATCAGAAATGAGCAAGCTGGTTTTTTCGCTTTCCACGATGGCCAACATGTTGTCGGGAGCGCTGGGTGCTAACGCGAGGGCTATGCGCCCCACTTCGCCACCGGGAAGGCCGTTGGAGAGCTTGCGCCAGTTTTTTCCTCCATCAGTGCTCTTGTACAGGGCACTGCCGGGGCCGCCGGAAACAAATGAATAGGGCGTACGGCGGAACTGCCACATAGACGCGAGCAACACGTCTGGGTTTCGAGGGTCCATGATGATGTCTGCACAACCTGTTTTTTCATCTGTAAACAGGACTTTGTCCCAAGTTTTGCCGCCATCGGTGGTTTTATAGAGACCGCGATCGGGACTATCACTCCAAAGTTTGCCGGGAACAGCCACATAAAGCGTGTTGGGATCGGTTGGATGGAGCACAATCTTGGAAATATGCTCTGAATTTTCCAGACCGACCCGAGTCCAGTTTCTACCGGCATCGGTGGTTTTGTAGAGCCCAAGGCCTATGGCGACGCTGTTGCGCATATTACTTTCTCCCGTTCCAACCCACACCGTTTCAGGTTTTTGTTGGTCTATGGCGACACAGCCGATACTTTGGGGATATTTGTCAAAAACAGGCTCGAAAGTCATCCCTGCTGTGGTGGACTTCCAAAGCCCACCGCCGGCAGTGCCTACGTACAGTGTTTTCGGACTGTTATGAACACCCTCAATGGCTGTGATTCGGCCGCCCATGACCGCCGGCCCGATACTGCGCGCTTCGATGGCACCAAAAGTAGCAGAGCTTATTTTGGTCTGTGCCTGAAGCCCCAGAGCAGAAATCACACACAAAAAAAAGATATGTTTCTTCATCGTCAAGGACTTACTTAGCAGGCATGTCGAACGTTTTCGCGTCCAACTTTGGATTAAGGGTGATGGTGGTGAGGGAAATCGTTGCGCCGCCCATGGGGCCTCCCTCTTGTTGCATCGTAAAAGGCATAACGATGCCATCCTGTGTTTTAAAGTTGGAATACAGGGTTGCGTTCTCAACAACTTGGCCATCTACTTCTTCAACAGCGACGTTCTTAATTTCATAATAATTGGCTGGATCAAAGAACACATATTCAATTTTTTTCCCTTTGTTGACCTTTATTTTGATGGCCTCGGTGCCTTCTACATCTTCGGTACCCACATATTCCAGGGTGTATCCTTTTTCTTTGTACCCTACGAGCGTTCCATCAATGTCTTTCATGTCTTTCATGGCATCTATTTGATCGGTGGTCATGGGTTCAGGGTCGTTTTGGCCTGCGAAAGGGTTGGTTGACCATCCTTTATCGCCATTCACCACCACCACTTGATTCATACCCATCACCGACACATCTACCCTGGCTGCTTTATCGCGCTCAGCGATCATTGTCCAAGCAATAGACATGCCCGCTGCCGCTTCGGCAGAGATGGTGGCCTCCATTTTGACGGCATTGAATTTAGACCAGTTGACGGCACCGGTTGCCTTCAGGTGTTTGGCCACGATTTCATCGGCATTTTGCGCCTGTGAAAAAGTAGCTACTAAAAAACATAGTGCTAAAAAGAGCGTTTTTTTCATGGTAATAACCTTATTTGAGAGATTTTTGTGAAGTACAAAGAAACGATAAGCGCTGGTGAGTTGGCTATTATTTCGATAAAAATGAGCGAATTTGAGACCAATTAGCATTTAATTATGCTGCAGATACAAAACGATCGTTGTTGGTTTTCTGCTACATCGGTTCACACGTTGTGGCTTACAGCATAAACTCCCAAGCCGTGCGATACGCTCCGTGCGCTGCACAATAGTCCAGAAATTGCTGGTAAAATTTATTGTGCCCGATTGTTGCAGAATCCCCTACAACCACCAACACCATACGAGCCCTGGTCATGGCCACGTTCATACGGCGGTAGTCTTGGAGGAAGCCAATCTCATGTTTGGCGTTGGAGCGTACTAGACTGATGTAGATGACATCGCGCTCCTGACCCTGAAAGCCATCAATGGTGCTAATGGTGATCTGCCGGGAGAGCAGCAACGGCGCCAACAATGGATCTTCCCGCAATAATTCCTCCAAGTGAAGAACCTGTTCACGGTAGGGTGAAAGAATGCCCATGTCGGGTAAGTTGCCAGGGGTCTCCCCGGGATACCCGACACTTTGCAGCAACTGCAACAGATGCTCTCGGATGAGCAGGGCTTCCTCCGGGTTGAATCGGCTCAGACTGCGGTGCAATGCTCCCGGTGTCTCCTGCAGACGCTCGTCAAAATCACAGCCTGCCGTATCAATGAACGCCACTCCAACTTCCGGAGGCGTGGCATTGACCGTCGGCAACAACCGTTCTGCCACGCTGGCATCGGCCACCAAAGCCCCCCCGTAGAAGTAGTCATTTGAAAAGCCCATGATAATTCGGTGCATTCGGTACTGAACAGTCAGTAAACAGACCTGATCGGGCAATATTTTCAGGGCTCGTTCAATGAGGGTGATTGACAGCCCTTGGCGGGCAGCATCGGCATTTTTTACGGTTGGAGGAAGTTGAAACGGGTCGCCTGCTAGCACAACGCGATTACATTTGGCGATGGGAATCCAACAAGCGGGCTCTAGGGCCTGCGCTGCTTCATCAATCACACAAGTTCCAAATCGCCGCTTTTCCAACAACGGGTGAGCGGCGCCCACCAAGGTACACACGATGGCTTGGGCGGCACTCAGAATTTCATCCACAAGCCGGTCTTCCAACATACGTGCCCAGGCATCCAATTCTCTCGCCTGTTGTTTGAAATGGTTGCGTTCCTGTTGGTCACTGGCATGGAAACTACGTTTAAATCGCCTTGCTTGACGGCGGTATTCTGCCGCCTCAAGTTTCACTTTTTTAATATTTTTAGCCTCCGGATGGGCTGCCAACAGGGCATCCACGGTATGCTGAAGCACACTTTCATCTACCCGGCTGATGTTGCCGATACGCACCACATGGAGCCCTTGCGCAGACAATCGCTCTGTGAGTAAATCGGCAGCGGTATTGCTGGGGGCCGTGATGAGTACGGTGTTTTCGGTTTTTACCAGTTCCTTGATGGCCGCAACCACGGTGGTCGTTTTGCCTGTACCGGGAGGGCCGTGGATGATGGCTACGTCGCGGTTGTGAAGAATGGCCTGCACGGCAGCACGTTGAGAGCTGTTCAAGCCCGCTCCTTGTCCTTCCTGTAAGACTACAAGCTCCTCCTCCCCGGTGTCAGGGGTCGTGGCCCTCGAAATGACCGACAACGATGGACGATGAAAATGACCGAACGTCTCGGGCGGCGGCGTCAGTATTGCGCGCAGCGCTGCCAATCGGTCACCCTTGGCTGCCATTACGCGTTGTAGTGCGCGTTCCATTTCCTGATAGCTACGGTCGTCGAAGAGCATATCTACACCCAGATGACCGGCATTGAGCCAATCAGGCACATCCCGGGAGTTGAGGATGATTTTCATGCGGTTGCGCTCGACATAATGAATAATGCCTTGTTTTTCGGGCTGTTCAACATGAGCAGCCTGGGTAAACAGGCTTACCGTTTGGCCGGCACGAAGCTGATGGGGCGTATGTTGGTGGACCGTGCGCTCCACTACGACGAACGCTTTTTCGCCCAAGGCAAACCCTGTATTCATTGCTTGAAGGGGATACCAGGTATACCCTTGCTGGACGCGGTCTGAAAGCGGTTTTTGGCGCACAAGATCCAGAAAACTGCGATGATCTGCCTCTTTTTCCTGCCGAAGCAGTTGGAGCAGTCGCTGGAAATGCTGTTGTTGTTGGTCTGACATCATGATACCCGGCAAAAGTAAGCCTTACGGAACGATCTGAACGGTATTGAAATATTGACTTGGAAGGGGGGGGTACTGAAATCCAACCGCTGAATAAACATTTCTGGGGAGCACAACAGCTTTTTGAACGTTTTTTGCTTCCGTTTTGAATAAGAAGCACGAACTTTCGTTCGCCCAACGCGCTGTAACAGATTTCCACAACCTGCTATTTAAACCATTATTATATTAATTTTCATAGTATTGCCTTGAATCATGCCCTTTAAAAGATGAAATACGTCCTTTTCTCTGCCACGTTGTGCGCTATTTTGCTTATTTTATCGCGGCAACAATCAACCCAGAAGAACTCGATTATAGGCGGCAAAATCAACGGACTAACCTTTGTAGCCCCTCCTGAGCCATTTTCCAACAATCCCATGCCACCCATCAACCGTATCGGCGCCAACTGGATCGCTTTGGTTCCCTACGCCTTCACGCAACCGGATGTGCCACTTGTTCGCTACAACGAAAACGGACACCAGTGGTGGGGCGAACGCCCTGTTGGCATCCGGGAAAGCATCAGACTTGCCCATGAAGCCGGGATAAAAGTAATGCTGAAACCACAGATATGGATTCCGGGAGGCTGGACGGGAAGCCTCGACTTTACCGATGATATCGCATGGGAGGACTGGGAAAAAAGCTACGAACACTATATCCTTCGCCTTGCTGTACTGGCCGATTCAACAAATGTGGAGCTGTTCTGCATCGGCACAGAATTCCGAACAGCCATCGAAAAGAGACCAACGTTCTGGCGGGCATTGATCCATAAAATCAGGGGTGTTTATCACGGGAAACTGACCTATTCCGCCAACTGGGACGATTGGAACCGGGTACCATTCTGGAGCGAATTAGATTATATTGGTCTGGGTGGATATTTTCCGTTGGTGGAGACAGTACTGCCAACCGTTGAAGCCCTCCTAGAAGCGTGGAAACCCATTCGCAATCATCTAAAAGCCTTTGGCTTGGCAAACAATAAACCTATTTTGTTTACTGAATGGGGGTATTTGAGCGTGGACGGATGCGGGTGGCGCAATTGGGAGTTGGAGCAGGGCATTGAATCGCGGAACATCAACGAGCAAGCCCAAGCAAATTGTGTGGAAGCGATGCTCACCACGTTTCAAGCAGAAACATGGTGGGCCGGAAGTTTTATGTGGAAATGGTTTCCCAACATGCGCGGCCACGAAGGATACCCAGAGCGAGACTATACTCCGCAAGGTAAAATGGCAGCGGAAATATTGCGAAAATGGTATCAGTAACGGCACACACCGGTGCCCTGTACCTCAAACAGACGTTTCAACCATTCCGCTCCACAAAGTACATATCAACCAACCCTTTGTTGTGTACCTCAATTTTGCCGCGGTGCACCGTTTTGTAGCAGTGGGCAACTGCCTCTGCGGTGGCAGCAGAGACATTGATCTTTCCGGATTCCCCGTGCTCTTCCAAGCGCGCAGCCAAGTTCACGGCATCGCCCCAAATATCGTAAGCAAATTTGTTTTTCCCAACAACCCCCGCCACGACCGGCCCCGTGTGCACGCCTATCCGCATTCTGTTGAGTAAAGCCCGTGGATTGTCTCTGTTGCGGGCCTCCAGCCAATCCACCATTTCAAAAGCAGCCGTCACAGCATTTTCAGGGTGTGTATTGTTTGGAACGGGCAATCCGCCCGCGCACATATAGGCGTCTCCGATGGTTTTAATTTTTTCAAGCCCGTTGCGTTCACAGATTTCGTCGAACGCTAGGAAACAAGCATTGAGCTCATCGATCAGCTGATCAGGGGTAAGGACGGTGGAGAGACTGGTAAAATTGATAAAATCAGTAAAAAGAACGGTTGCCGAGGAATAGTGCCTGGGGGTTGCTTGTCCGCTGGCTTTGAGTTCTCGAGCCACTTCTTCGGGCAAAATATTGCGCAAAAGCCCATCGCTTTTTTGCCTTTCGGCTTGAATTTCACGGTTTTGCTCCTGTATCTGATGGTTTTGTGCTTTAAGTCGGCGGCTTGCCCGGCGTGCCAATAGCCATCCGACACCCACCAAAATCAAAATAATGCTCAACAGACCGCCCAACCAAGTTGCAAACGAGCGAAAATTGTCTTCCCGTTGTTGTTGAAATTCCTGCTCTCGTTGGACACGGTACAATTCTTGTACCCTTCTGGTACTATCTGCATAGTTTTGAGCGCGTTCAATGCCTTCTTTTTGGCGCAACTCTGCGATGATACGCGTTTGTTTTTCTGTATCCAGATTTTGTGCGGAGAGCCTCAATTCCTGACGAACACGCAGTGCTTGTAACGACTGCTCACGAATCTTTCCCTGATCAGCATCCTGTTGGGCTTCCAGCAGGCGCAACGCATCGTCCCTACGGCGCGATTCAAGCTCAAGATTTTTGTTCATCAAAGCCAGGCGCTCCCGCTCAAACTGTACTTGTGACAACTCAAGGTCTTTAAAATTTTGCCGCGCAATCAGAAATTTTATCTGCCCTTCGGCCTCGGAAAGCAGGGCACGTTGCTGGTTAAGACTTTGTTGTCGCGCCTGCTCTTCCACACGGACAGAATCCATAATATTGAGGTATGACTTGTAGCTTTCAAAGGCTTTTTCAAAATCATACAATTCATGATAAAGGTCTGCGGCTGATTTATACGCTTCCGATAGAATGCGGGACTGCTTGCTTTCCCGCGCATATTTGATGGCGAGATCGTTGTGAGACAAGGCGTTGTATAGATCCTTGTTGCTGAAATAGACCTCTGCCAGCAGGTGTTCCAAGTTGGCCAGTGACACAATATCTTTCCTCGAAAGTAACAAAGCGCGGGCTTTGAGTAAATATTCAATACCTTCTTTTGACTGGCCTGTGTTGTGCAGGGCAATACCAATATTGGCCCACAACACCTCCGGATAATCACAGGGTATATAGGCACATTGGAGCTCCGATTTTCTGAAATACTCGAGGGCCTTTGAATAATCCTGCAAGGTGGCATACTGTCTGCCGAGGTTGTTGTAAAGCAGCGACTGTTCCTGCGTGGTACCCGACTTTTCGATGATATCCTGAATGGGTAAGTAGTAGTACAAACTTTTGCCGGCATTGCCATTTTGGTCGTACGCGCGGGCAAGCTTTTGATATATTTTTACTAGTTTAGGATAATTACCCTCTTCCCGATACTTGATAATAAGTTCTTTGTAATAAATTTCAGCGCTGTCAAAATGCATGTCATACAAACTAGCGTCAGCGGCTTTTTCTTTGGTAACATAATCCTTGGGCCTTACTTGGAGCACTTCCTCGTAGTAACGTCGGGCTGCAGTGTAGAGCTTTTCATGAAAAAAAAGATCCCCCAATGCCGTTTGAACCGACAACAGAGCGGGGCCATTGTCAATCGTTTCCAATTTGGCTTCCGCCTCCAGATAGTACTGCAAAGCTTCTGACGTTCTGCCGGTACGGGCGCATATCGTACCCATCAAGGTGGCTCCGCGGGCGATGCCACCATCATAGTGCAGTGAACGTGCCATAGACAGACTTTGGAGCGTGAGCCTTTCCCGTTCCGAATCACCGTCTGCCTCCCGGGCCTTCTCCAAGGCTGTATCCACCTCCTCTGTGCTCCGATCAATATCGTCGAAGCGCTGGCCTTGCAGCGAACCGAGCATGCAAAAGCAGAAAGAGAGTATGAATAAGCCGTTTTTCAAGCGTCAAATGGACTAAGGTCAGGTATTATTCAAAGAAGGTGTCGTATGGATTGTCCCCTTTTTTTGATTTTTCTTTTTTGGGAGCAGGCGGTATATCCATAGGAGGATGTTCCATTTTCTGCTCTTTGGGGCGGCTTTCAATTTCCTCAAAATCAACAAACTCCTCGGGGGCTTCTCGTGCACTGGAAAAATCTCGTTTCATCTGCTCTATTTGCCGGTACCCCAGGGCTTTGAGAAACAACCACAGCGCAAAAAACGGAAAAGCCAGCACCGCGAACGCCGCACTTACCAAGGCACTCAAGGGCGCCGTTTGCAAAGACTTCACCCAACGGTTTAAGGTATCCGGCACAACACGCCAATTGACAATCAATGTCAGCACCACAAGTGCCGGCGCTGCCCACCAAAGTATCTGATAGAGCCCTTTCAAAGCGTAAAATAAAATAAAAAAAATAAAGGCAGCACCCAACAGGCAGCCTAAACCGCCACCCGGAACACCTCGTCTGAAAAATTTGTACATCATGGCCTAAAGTTCGGTATTTCCCAAGGTTATCAGCGTTGAATATTCGTCGGAAGTAAGGGGCATTACCGACAAACGACCGTTCCGAACCAATGACATTTGCTGTAAATCCGGATGCGCTTTGATCTCCGAAAGGGGAACTACCCTTTCCAAAGGTCTCACTGGCACCAGTTCTACGGCAGACCAATCGCCTTTTTCAGCCGTAGGATCAGGAAAATACTCGGTCATCACGCGGGCTATCCCCACCACGGCCAAACCAATATTGGAGTGGTAATACAAACAAATATCTCCAACTTTCATAGCACGTAAGTTGTTGCACGCCTGATAGTTACGAACACCATCCCAACGGGTAGAACCATCCTGAATGAGTTGCTCGAAGCTGTAAACGTCGGGTTCAGATTTGACAAGCCAGTAATTCACGGTACTTTTTTTCAGTTTTTTGAATCAGATTTCCTGTTGCAAAGATATAAGAATACAAAAGTCCACCTTGTTCCCGACCTTAACAAACGATAAAAACTATCCTAAGGGATGATGTCTGGCCAACACTACCGCCCTTTTTCCTACTTTTGCCTTTCAAAACCTTACCACCACTTTGAAGCCTGTTTGTCTGAACGTCATCGTACCCTGTTACAACCCCCCCGTGGATTGGGAACAAGCATTGGCCGATAGAATGTCTGCTTTCGAAAAATCAGTGGCCGGCTTGGTGGATGAAGTCAAATTGGTGGTTGTGAATGACGGATCGCCCCTGCACGCCACAAACGATAATTTTGATGTCCTACGGGAAAAAATATCCGGAGTCCAAATTGTAAGCTATCCCGAAAACAGGGGAAAAGGCTACGCACTCCGACAAGGTGTTGCCCATTCTCACGCCGATTTTCACTTGGTGACCGATGCCGATTTTCCTTACAACATAGAAAGTATGAAAAGGATCACGGAAACACTGCTCCACAAAGGGGGCATTGTGGCAGGAAACCGCGACACCGGCTATTACGCCCATGTACCGCTGTTCCGCCGCGTTATTTCAAAAATACTGCGCTGGACCCTCCGAAATGTCCTCCAACAACCCATCAGTGATTCCCAATGTGGTTTGAAGGGCTTTGACAATGCCGGAAAAAAAATATTCCTCGAAACCACCATAGACCGTTTCTTGTTTGACCTCGAATTCCTGCTGCTGGCAAAAAACCGCGTTGAAGTAACCCCTGTCCCCGTAGAACTGCGGGCAGGTGTGACTTTCAATAAAGTCGGGTTAAAAATACTGGCCACCGAAGGGAAAAATTTTCTCAAATTGCTGCTGCAATGACGAAAAATTGGGCGTTTTTATTGGGTAAAAACCGCGGTGGCCGATTTATAGATTAAAAAAAGGCCTTGTAGGGCCAGGCTGTGTGCCACCTCAGTACTCTTACTATATTTGTTTACGTGACAATGGCCAACCTGTGCATAAAATAGATCAAATCGAACACTCTCTCCACAACCTCACTTCGCCCAAACGAGGGCATACTTTTTGGGGTTTGATGGCCGTATTGATACTGGTCGCGGCCCTGCTGTGGGCCAAACACGGTGTTTGGCTCGCCGACCCAAATGCCAACATCCTGAACGATACGCCCGATGGATTTAAAAACTACATGACAACGGCCTGGCACGTGTCGCATGACTCTAGTTATGTCCACTACGAAGGCATGAACTATCCCTATGGAGAGCATGTGCTTTTTACCGACAATCAGCCCATTGTGAGCGCCGCCATGCAATGGTGGAGCAGAAATGTGGCTGATTTACGCGGATATACGGTGGGCGTGATGAATGTCTTACAAGTGCTCTCGATGCTGTTGGGTGCGGGCGTTATTTTTTTGGTGCTGCGCAAATTGCACTTGCCGGTCTGGTATGCCGGTATTGTGACTGTTGGCATGCTGTTTCTCTCTCCCCAATACAACCGTTTCGACAAACATTTCGGCCTGTCTCATATCTGGGTGATTCCCTTGCTGCTCCTCTTACTGTGCCGATATGAAGAGCGCCACAGCAGGCGGTATGAAAGCCTGCTGATTGGTGTTGTATTGTTTGTGGCCGCACAACTTCACTTTTATAACTTTGGCGTATCTGCCATGTTTTTGGGGCTTTACACCGCGTATCAGGTATTGACTGATTTTCGCTGGAAAAATATCGCCAAGCGATTTTATCACCTTGTGGTGATGGTACTCGTGCCGTTTGCCCTGCTCAAT
>JBIPOY010000072.1:0-10710 GCA_044378705.1 Saprospiraceae bacterium | reverse complement strand
TGTCAAACAATACTTTGTACAGTATTTCTCGCTCCGGAAATTCACCATTATATTTCCCACCCGATCCAAGGCGATCCGTAAGAACGGGTAGGTGGCGGCTGAACAGCTGTGGCATGGTATTCTGAAGACTTTCAGCGGTAATCAAGCGTTCTTCTGAGAGTACGGACAGTTGTTCGGCAACATTTTTCAGTTCGCGTATATTCCCGGGCCAGCGGTAGTTTTCTAGGACCAATTCTGCTCTTTCGTCTAGTTTAATGGGTTGCATGCGGTATTTTTCTGCAAAATCGTGCGAAAATTTTCGAAAGAGCAGTGTAATATCTTCCCGGCGTTCTTGGAGGGAGGGCACTTTGATGGGAACGGTATGCAATCTATAGTAAAGATCTTCCCTGAATTTTCCTTTTTGTACCCGTTCCTGCAAATCTACATTGGTGGCAGCGATTACTCTGACATCTGTTTTTTGCACTTTGCTGGCACCCACCCGGATGAATTCACCGGACTCCAGTACCCGCAACAACAGTGCTTGTGTGTCGTGTGGTAATTCTGCTATTTCATCCAAAAAGATAGTACCGCCATTTACAGTTTCAAAATATCCTTTACGGTCGCCGGTCGCCCCTGTAAACGAACCTTTTTCGTGCCCAAAAAGCTCTGCATTGATGGTTCCTTCCGGAATTGCACCGCAGTTGACGGCGATAAATTCGTTGTGCTTACGCGTAGACAAAGAGTGGATTATTTTTGAAAACACCTCCTTGCCCACACCGCTTTCACCGGTAATACTCACGGTAAGATCCGTTGGTGCAACGCGCGCAGCCGTCTCCAAAGCTGCATCCAATAACTTGGAAGAGCCTACGATGCCAAAACGGGCTTTGATGGATTGTAAATGATGGGTTGCCAATTTTCTTGTTTCGATCTTGAAATGATTAATGCCTTTCCACCAACACCAACTCTTCCTCCTGCCCCATTCGGTTCATACCCAAGACAAGGGTATCTGCGCTGAGGTGGACAATACGCACCACTTTTTCAATTTTATCCTCTGCGGTGGTGTATAATTTGTCTTCTTTAAGCTTGTACTGCCCTTTTTCTACTTGGTCACCATACACCGCCATATACAAGCCTTCCACGGATTCATGTCCTGTTAATGGTGTGAATACAAAGGAAACGGAAGCGGCATCTCTTCCGGAAGACTTGCCTTGAACCCTCCAATCCACGCCATTCCAGGTGCCGACCAGTAATTCCGGATTAAAAGTTGGCGCTGTGGCACAGGCAAATAGGAAGGTAAAAAAGAATAAGATTGCCGAAATTTTCATGGATCGTATAGGATGTTGGGAAAAGATAAAATCAATTTTCAGAAAAAGTTGCCGGGTTATAAAGCCAATAGAAAAGTATTCTGTTTTTCCAATTAAGGTACGATTTCGCCCAAGAGGGTAGCGCTGTTGGCGTCAATAATTCTAACAGACACATAATCGCCCGGTTTCAAACCTGTACGCTTGGGAAACACGCACATACTGTTTTGAGAGTTCCTGCCACAAAACTCTTCGGCTGATTTACTTGAATCACGCTCAATGAGTACCCGGAAGGTTTTTCCGATGTCCTTCCGGTTGTATTCCAAGGATATAGACCGTTGCAAGGCGATGATTTCGGTCAATCTGCGTTTTTTGATGTCTTCGGGCACATCGTCCGGAAATTTTCTGGCAGCCAGTGTCCCCGGGCGTTCGGAATAGGAAAACATATAAGACATACAGTATCTCGACCATTCAATGATAGACAGCGTATCCTGGTGATCGGCTTCTGTTTCGGAACAAAAACCGGTGATGATATCACTTGACACGGCGGCATCCGGCAAAATACGGCGTATGCTTTCCATACGGTTTATGTACCATTCACGGTCATAGGTACGGTTCATCATCTCCAGAATACGGGAACTTCCGGATTGTACAGGCAGATGGATGTATTTACAAATATTGTCATGGGCAGCCATGGTATGCAATACCTTATCGGTCATGTCTTTTGGGTGGCTGGTACTGAATCGGATGCGTAGGTCGGAGTGCACGGCAGCGGTCATGGCCAGCAGATCACCAAAGTCGGTGTGTTCGTTGGTTTCCGGATTGTTCCATTTGTAGGAATCCACATTTTGTCCGAGTAGGGTGACTTCGCGGAACCCTTTATGGTATAGGTCATTGGCTTCTGCGACGACACTGAATGGGTCGCGAGAGCGTTCACGCCCCCGGGTGAAGGGTACAACACAAAAGGAGCACATATTGTCGCAGCCCCGCATGATGGAAATAAACGCAGTTACGCCATTGGTTTCTAGCCTTACGGGACTAATATCTGCATACGTTTCCTCCCGGCTTAGGAGTACGTTGATCATTCTCCCTCCTTCTTCAGCCGCACCGAGGAGGTTGGGAAGGTCGCGATAGGCATCTGGGCCGACCACCAGATCCACTAGTTTTTCTTCCTCCAGCCATTGTTTTTTTAGTCGTTCGGCCATACAACCGAGCACGCCCACTTTCATTCCGGGCCGTTGTTTTTTGACGGCCTCAAAAACTTTAAGACGTTTCCGAACTGTTTCTTCAGCTTTTTCGCGAATAGAGCAGGTGTTCACGAGAATCAGATCACTCTCCTCCATATTTCGCGTGGGCGCATAACCGACGTCTCCGAGTATGCTTGCAACAATTTCAGAATCGCTGAAATTCATCTGGCAGCCGTAACTTTCAATGTAGAAAAGCTTGATTCCGGGGGTATTGTTTGAGGCTGTATTTTCCTGAAAGAAAACACTACCCTGGATGGTTTCATCCAGCATTTTGACCCCTTCGATGGTTGGATTTGTGTCGTAAAGCATTCGTAACAGATCTTTTGATCGGCTTATGTTTTAACCGGACTGCAAAAGTAAGTGCTTTCTTTTTAAAAATGACAAAATGTCAGACTCATGCACAGACTTTTGGCAAATCATTTGTTTCACCCCGCAAGAGCAGGGGTTGGCCGAACCGACCAACCCCTGTTGCGTAAGAAAAAAAGTAACTGGTTAGCGTGGTCGCGTCTGAGACAAATAAATGGTTATTTTTTGCCAGACAAAGCGGATTTTTGAAGGCCGGCGGGGCGTATTATGCGTTAGCATTGGCCCTATCGATGCGTCCAGAATAATTTTTGCGTTAGAACCGTCTGATTACCCGCAGTGATTTGGGCGAGAAAAAGACCTGTGGGCATTTCAGGTGAAAACCTGTTTTCACCTTTTATCAACGGGCTTTTCATCATCAATTGACCGGTCAAATTGAACAATTGTAGGACGCCAACGGACCCATCCCACACCACAGAAAACTGTCCTTCGGCAGGATTGGGGAAAATACGTATCCTGAAAGTTTCCGGTTCGCCGGAAAGGACCGATGCAGCCCATTGGTCGTACAGCACTTGCAAAGAATCAATGGGTTCCATTCCGGCAGGCAAGGACGGAACGTTGAGGTCAAGGAACAGATTGTCGTCGGAGTCGTCGGGTTTTGCCACGCGCAGGAAGGCGGAGAGGGACGATGTGCCGTTGTTGAGGCAACGGGAATCAGCGCCGGGGACATTGGCGCCTTGTAAAGCGAACATCAGCCTGTCGGCAAGTGTACCGGTTGAGGAGAGGAAATGGGCTTCTATGCTGTCTAGAATTTGAGGGCCGAGTAATATATTCCCTTGAATGGAGTAATTGGGGCCCGTTTTGTGATTTTTGTAGTTTAGGCAGGATGATCCGGTAAACGCAGCAGCGCGAGGATGACCTTGGGTGTCTAGGTCCACAATACCGTATTGTCGTTTTAGGGCGCCGAAAGCGCCTTCCGGATCATTTTGGCGCAACCAAATCAGAATGTCAGCAGGAGCTAATCCCTCTTGCATTTTTAAACGAGCGTTCGCCTGGTTTTGTGCCAGCCAGTAGGATTGGGTATGTATAGCCCCTTTTCCCGGTAAAATATCACTGATGATGACAGCGCCACCACTGCCGGGAAACTGGTTGTTGTCAAGGCAGCTTGCGCCGGCACTGCCAATTTCCCCGGTTATGGTATCAATGGCGATGATAGAAAAAGTGTCTTGTGCCGTTGTATGCAAAGTAAACAGCAAAAAAGCCAGCAGTATAGGTATTTTTTTCATTGAAAAATAATTAATTTGTTCAAAGTGAATGGAAAAGCAAGGAGCGTGTCCTTTTGAATAGAAGTGCAATATTAACAAGCGTTTGGCAAGTAAAAGCAATCCTATCTACGTAATCTAATGAAAATGTCGGCCAATGTAGGGAGGGGTATGTTATCTTTGCGATTGCCCAGCGGCGATGGGAATAAAAAAGTACGGTATGAGAAATAAAAACGATCAATCCATCTCTGAGGTAATGAAGGAAATGATCCAGGAGTATCGGCTGGGGCCTCAGCTCAACGAGTCTCGGGTGAAAAATTTGTGGAACGAGCTCATGGGTAAAACCATTTCTTCCTATACGTCCCACATCAGTGTTCGAAAAAATGTGCTCTACCTGACCATTCTTTCTGCACCGCTGCGGCATGAACTTTCGTTTGCCAAAGAAAAAATCTGTGATCTATTGAACCGGGAATTGGGAGAAGAGTTCATCAAAGAAGTTGTTATCCGATAAGCCCACGGGCAACCATATATCCGGATTTCGCACCCATTATTGTTCCGACAATTTCAATAGATGACCTTGTTTCTACTATTTTATGATTCCGAGGCAACCTTTTTTATGGCAGGAACACCAATCAGAATGTAAACAGCCTCAATGCAACAATTCAACGATCAGGAATTGGTAAGTGGCGTACTGCGAGGCAGCTCAGCGCACCAGTCGGCGCTTTACCGTCAATATAGTGTCACGATGTTCCGCGTGTTGCTGAGGTTTTCACGGGATAAATCAGAGGCCGAGGATATGATGCAGGATGGTTTTGTCCGTGTTTTTAGGGATATGGGTCAGTTTAGAGGCGATGGCGCACTTGGGGGCTGGATACGCAGGATTATGGTGAATACGGCCCTTAGTCATTTGCGCAAGCAGCGTGATTTTGTGAAAGATGTGCCCGATTTTTCCGCTTTTGAAGCCAAATTTCACACAGAGGAAGATTTCGCATCGAATCTTGATGCCCAAACCTTGCTGGGTTACCTCCAGAAGTTACCGCCGGGTTATCGTGCCGTTTTTAATCTTTATGCCATCGATGGGTTCAGCCACGAAGAAATTGCTGAGCATTTGGGCATTACCATTGGAACCAGTAAAAGTCAACTCTTCAAGGCAAGAGAGTACCTCAAAAAAATCTTGGATAAATCCTTTACCTCTTAATTAATGGCCTGTAAGCCTGAAAATGAAACCAATGACTGAACCGAAAGAGCTCCGATCCATAGACGAACTTTTCAGAAATGCGTTCAATAACTTGCCTGATACACCCGCAAGTTCTGCTTGGGATGCGCCCTCAGATCACGTTTGGCAACATATTCGGGAAAATATCAGCGCTCCCCGTGTTGGTTGGAATATGCCGTCACCGTCCCTGTTGGCCGGTTTTGCAGTAGCGGTGGCGGTTGGCTTTTATATTGCGTTTTCAAATCCCGGAAAAGTGGAGAACAAAGCTGCAATGCCTCCCTCACTTCCAATGACTGCCGTTGATAAACAACCACCGGTGGAGGCGAAACAGGCATCAAAAAGCCAGTCTTCTGACGCACTTCTGTCGCATACTGTGCCAGCTGCTACTTTCCGCAAAAAAATCAGTAAAGTCGCCAATAATACGGCTGTTGTGACGGTTGATGTACCATCAAAAGTACTGAATACTGAAAAAACGGCCACGCAGACTGCCGGAGCGCTTCCGCTGCCCGGCACAAAGAGTGCTGCACTACCGAATACAACGGAGGAACTAAAAGCAGCCCGTGCCCGTCAATTGGCATTGATCTGGAGCACGCCCGTTCAAATACTGCCTGTTCCAAGCAAGGCAAATGTTAAACAATGAGCAACAAACTTGCGAAGGTCAGGGTGCTTTTTTTGATCAAAGCTCCAAATGTGTCCGTTCAAAACGCCTCAAAATCGCTTAACCGATTCAAGTATATACAACGGCCGATTCTTGATTTCACGGTATATGTTGGATAAATAAATAGACATTACGTATAAATTGAGGCAGGTAATGGCAAAAAATACCGAAATCAATACCACCAAAAAGGCCCAACCGGAAAGGCTTTCTACCTGCTCTCCCAAAATGTCAACGTGGGTAAATTTTACTTTTACAGCGTTCAATGTTGCAACCCCTGCAACCAGTACAGAAAATAAAAAAATCCACAACAAGAGCGACCGCAAAAAAGTGGTGAAGGACGTTAGCGCCACCAAAGCCGTCCTAAATTGTTCTCCAAAAGTTGTTCCCGGGTCTGTGTGCAAAGATTCATCCACAGGAATATAAGACGTTTTATAACCTACTAGGGCATAATTGGCTTTCAGGTATTGGCTGTTTTCCCGCAGTCGCAGCAGTGAGTTCAGTGCTCTTCTGCTGATGATGCGCGTGTGGTGCGACCAAGGATCTATGTGCAGTTGGGAGTATTTGCGCAGGATAAAGTAAAAAATATGGTACAAAAGCCGCTGATGCAGGGGTAAAAGCCGCTCTTTTGCCCGTAGGTAAACGATGTCATATCCAACTTGGCTGTTCTCCCAAAGTTGGGTAACGAGTTGCGCTTTTTCCGAAAAATCAAATTCAAAAATTACCGTATAATCACCGTTGGCTCTGTCAAGCCCAGCCAGGATGGCGTTGTCCCGGTTTACAGGGGTGCTTAAATTGAGAAGAAAGACGTTTTTTCTAATACTTTCTTCCAGCGGACTGATGACAGCATCTATACTGTGTGCGTCACAGCAATTATTGACGATCACAAATTCAAAATCAGTGAATTGTGCCTGCAGTTCAGCATACAAGTTCTGTAGCCAAGAGGCCAATTCACGCACGTTGTGCTGCGATTGCAGTACTCCGACGATTGAAACAAATGATTGGTGTGCCATCCTGCAAAGGTAGTGTACCCCTATTCAATTACCGTTGTTATGGTTGCAGTTTGGCAGTTTCTACCATAATTTTGATTTCATCCAGCAGGCCATCGTCGCTACCTTCAAATCCGATGGCTTTGAATCGAATGATGCCACTGCGATCCAATACGTATTTGGTTGGAATACCGGTTACACCAAAAGCGTTGATGACTTTGTCGTCTAGGTCGAGCAGTACGTTAAACGTATAGCCTTTACCGGAGATGAAATCGGCGGCGTTTTTCAGTTTGTCGTTTCCTTTTTCCCAGCTATCAATGAAAACAAAAGCGACGTCAGGGTCATTTTTATAGTGTTCAACGGCTTTTTGCATACCGGGAAAAGATGCTTTACAGGGTCCGCACCAAGTGGCCCAGAAGTCCACCACGACCACTTTTCCACGCAACCCTTCCAACGTCACGGTTTCTCCGTGTAGGTTTTTCAGGCCGAAGGGTGGTGCCGGGTCATGTAGCATTTTTTGAAGCAAGGATTTTTCCTTCTCAGCTTTTGCAACGCTTTCGAGGGTAGAGAGATAAGCCAATGCACCGGCGGCACTGCGTTCTTCGGCCATGTAGATCCGCTTAAACTGTTCTTTCATGGCACTGGTGGATTTTCCTTTCAGCAGGAATCCTTCCAGTTGGTATCGGAGGTCAGGAGCAGCGGATCGTTCTAGGTATGCAGTGTACCGTTCATTCATCTCCGGATCAGCAGATTTATTGATGGCAACGACTTCGCTTTGTAACAGGGTAGCGTCCTTCGAGGCGCCTTTTTTATCGAGAATAAAAGCGTAAGTATCAGCATACATGGCAAAAAACTGTTTTTTTTCATCTTGCCAAGCCTTTTTAGTCAGGTAAGTAGGCTTTTCGCTGGAAGGTTTCTCTATTTCACGGCGGGCAATGTCAGTTGCGGCGGCGGCCATAACACTTGCTTCCTCGATGGCGGCACCTTTTTCGGCCAGTTCCCAGGCGAAATTATTGTACAGGCTGGCCCTTTCAGGTTCCGATAGTTTTAGGGCAATGCTGCGGAATTTATCCCAGTTTTGTTGGTCGCCGTATTTATTGGCCAAGGTGCTGCGCAATTGGCTCAGGTTTTTTTTGTCATCTTCATTTTGTGCTGTGAACTGGTTGGAATAGGCTACAATCATTTCCTCGACTTTGGCTAAGTCTGATTCCATCTCAATTGCTTTACGACGTTCCTGTTTTACCAATATTCCTCGGGGCCAAACCGTCCGAACGCGGTCTTTTACGGCTTTTGATTGTTCTGTCTGTCCGAATTTTTCATACAAACGTGCGATGTTCAGCAACTCTTGCTCCTCGATGGTATTGGATGCTTCGATTTCAGCGAGCAGTGTGAGGGCTTCCGGTTTTCCTTCTTCCCCTTTTTTTACGGCTGTGAGGCAGTTAACATAAGAAAACCAGTATTGCTTTTTCAAAGTTGGTTGGGCCCTAAACGCTTGAGAAAGGAGTTCTAAAGACTTGGAGGCTGTTCTGTTTAACCCCACCATACCACCCCATTCGCGGTATAGAACGGCCTGTGCGGCCATGCTCTCAGGCAGTTGTTTGCCCGAAGCATCAGAAATGGTTAAAAAATAACCTTCACCGTTGTTGTTGTCTGTTTGTTCGCTGTCCTCTTGATTTTCCATCGCCATCATCACAGATCGTGAATCGGGGTTTAGCGTGAAAATACCGACCATTTTATCCCCTTCGTGGTAAGTAGCTATCTCAACAGCTTCCGCTTTACCATGTAAATAATCTAGGGCAACTATTCCGATATTATTTGCCGAGTGAAGTTTGCTGTTGGTGAGGTCAAATTCAACACGTACCATTTCTCCCGGCTTGGGAGTTGCAGGTGTTGTTTTCCAACTTTGGGCAACCACCCAGTAAGGAGCGAAAAATAAAAGTAAGAAGATTTTTTTCATGATAATGGTGTTGAATCGCATGATAGGGTATTCGTAACTGGTTAGGTGGCACGCTGTCTGGCCAAAAAATAGCCACTTTTTTGTCTCAGACGCGACTACGCTAACCAGTTACGGGAATTAAAAATTGGGACATTGAACCCTTGTTCTTTTTTCTCCCGGATGAAAGTAGGTCATGGAAAGCTCGAAGGCTCCCCGGGCGTTGTTCGCCTGGGTGAGTTTGGAAACGGTGATATCATAACTAAGGCCCAACATCCAACGGTTGAGTTCGAGCATTCCCACGATGGTCACAGCATCGGCTTGGAATTTCTTGTCGAGTTTGTTTCCCAATCGCAGCCAAGCGCCTGCACGCAGCGCCATTTCGTTTAAATCGTTGTTGGAGTAACGCAAATTGAGGCCAAAATCGGTCTCGAAGGCGGGTCCTTGTTTCATGACCAATACTCCCGGGAGCAGTCGAAGCGTATGGTTGAGGGGGAATTCTCCACCGGTATGGGCCGACCAACGGCCGTACAATGTTTCAGAATTGTCCTCTACCAAAGAAATGTTGGGGTTGTTGAGGTGGTGCATAGCGCCTCCGAGGTAGAAGGTGCCATTGTTTTCTAACATGACATACCACAGCATGCCGGCATTGAAATCAAGCCACCCCTTCAATGGAATGTTGGCATTGGGCTCTCCACTGGGCGCTGAAAAATCGGGCGTCTCGGTACCGGCATCAAATTGACGGCTGAACCATACTCTTCCCCAATCCATGGAGTTTTGTCCAAAACCTACTTGGGCTCCTGCAGACAAGTAGTGATCGGCTTGGCGTCGGCCACCGGAAAGTTGCTTCAGAAATGCGCCACCCAGGTGTATTCTATTTTGAATAAAACGTGCAGTTCCCGCCTCGTCGTGCAGGGCGCCAATACCAAAGGACGCATAGTCATCGCGGACGCCCACCTGTAAACGCTGTTCAAAAGCAGCAGAATAGGTGCGAAAGGGAACCGGCGAAATAATACTGCCCCATTGGTCGCGGTAATTGGTAGTAGCCCGCCAACTACCGTTAAAGACTCCGGTCATGGCAGGGTTAAGGTTCCAAGGTGAAGCATAATACTGCGAAAAACGAGGATCCTGGGCTTGTATATGCGTCAAGCATGACAAAAAAAACAGGGTAATAAGTACAATCGATTGGTTTGGAATTTTCATCGTTGATTATGAGTAAATATTTGAACGTTTAATTTCGGCCTCAAAAAAAAGAAAAAAATACCGGTTACTCAAAAAAATAACACAAAACCGGAAAAATCAATACCGGATAATCATCAACGCACCAAGGTTACATCACCTTTTAAGTCTTCCCGATGCCCATCGAGGTATTCAGCTTCCAGCACCCAAATGTAAACGCCCGGATCAGACGGCTGGCCGAGAAATTGACCATCCCATCCTCGATTGGGTTGATTGACCTCGAAATCTTGATCTTCGTACACCATTTCACCCCACCGGTCAAATATTCTGAAGGTTACAATTCGCCGAACTTGCCTGCTTATGCCATGTACGACCAATAAGTCATTGGTAAGGTCGTTGTTTGGGCTGAAAGCTGTTGGTACAAACACCCCGCGCGGTTTGCTGACTTTGACTGCGAGGGATGCCTTTCCCGTACATCCCCTTTCATCGGTAACGGTAACGCGGTATGTATTGCTTAAAATAGGTTTCACCAAAATTTCTTCACAATATACAAGGTCTGTACAGGTGATGCTGTCGGTGAACAAGCTGTTCCAATGGTAACTTGTTGTGCCAAAAGCATTTGAAACAGCCGCCGTAATGAGTAGGC
>JBIPOY010000379.1:0-3717 GCA_044378705.1 Saprospiraceae bacterium | reverse complement strand
GAAAAACGTGTTTTATGACTTAAAATACACGAATGACACGTTGGGGATCAACACAAAAGATGATGCCTACATCGGTGGCACCAACTGGGGGCACTACTACTATGGCGTCATTGGCTATCAACTGGCAGAAAAAACAGATGATTTATACGAAAAAACGGGGATCTATCGGTCAACTTTTGCCTTGGCCGGAATACTTGGGTTGTTGTTGCTGGCAGTATTCCTATCGAGACTCTTTGCCGATGCCTTCACCCGATACGCATTTATATCGCTTTTTTTCCTGTTGGAATTGAGTTGTATCTCTTTGGTGATGCTCCTGAAAGAAGTGCGGTATTATGCGCTGGTGATGTTGTTGCTGGGTGTAATTCTTGGGTATTATGCGCGTTTTCGCTTTTACAAGCCCTCCAACCGCGTGGTGTTTGTGGCGGTACAATCGGTTGCTTTGTGGCTACTTTTCATGACTTTTGCCCCGGCATTTTTTATCACCGTGATGTGCTTGGGTATTTCGGAAGCGGTGGTTGGTTTGCACCAATGGACGACGTCAAATTTCTCCGCCGCAGTAAAAAAGTCGGTACCCGGAGCGCTACCCTTGGCCATTTCGCTGGTATTTGTTTATCCGTTGCTTTCTTATTTTCAAACATTTGAAATTTCGAAAGCCCTGAGTGATTACAATGGATTCAACCCAACGATGTATTGGGAACACGTGTATTACGTGGTCAATTATTTCAAAAAATTTGAGTTGCTTTGGCTGGCCATTGCCCTGAAATCATGGACCTGGTTGCATGCCAAAACGTTCTTTACAGAGAAGAACATGCTCTTTCGAGCCTCCACCTTTCTCTCCTTGTTTGTCATCGTGTATATACTGGCGATCGCAAAAATCCCGAACATCATTTATACCCGGTATATCATATATTTACAACCCATCCTATCTGCTGTCATCTTAATAGACCTGTTTACGCTGATCAAGCATTATTCCCGGACCAGCACCAGGCTTTTTTCGGCAAAAATATTGGCCCCGGTATTGGTTTTTTTCGGTTTTTTCGGTTTTTCCGTATCCAAGAATCTGCCGTACCTGAAAGGGCACCTCTTTGAAATGACGCATCCTTACAAAGGGCCACTGGACTATACCATCCCGTACATCAAAGCGCAGTACCCTAGCAGTGACACCCTGACCATTGCGACCAACTACGAAGAAACATCCTATATGTATTACTTAAAGAGTAAAGTAACTGTTGGATACGTTGGCAACAACCTCCAAGAAGACTCGCTCACACAGCCCCACATCATCGCTTACAGAAAATGGTGGGGCAATCATGTCGATATTTTTAATGGTTTTGCCAGAAAGGCAGCCTACGAACCGGTAAAATTTCCGATCAAGGACAGCCCGGTCAACAACATACCGGAATTTAATTTGATGCCCCCCTTGGTGCATCAATTCAAGGAAATACCCGCTGCCAGCGACAAAGAAGCCACCTTGTTATTCATCAGGAAACAATAAATTATGCGGAAAAGAATATCCCCACACAAATCTGCGGCGACCACACCATCGCATCCGGAAACAAATCCGTCTGTATTGGATACCGACTTCCATGGTGTTGAAAACACCCTAGAATTAATACGCTTTGACAAAAAGACAATTGCTTTTCTGTCGATCTGTACCGTACTTTTCTTTCTATTCGTGGGTTTGAAACTGCACAACTCCTCGATTCCATATTGGAACACCATTGCGTACGACGGTGGGGATCTCAAGCGGGGTTTGGTGGCCGGCACGCCCCTACCGATTCGATCGGATGAATGGCTGGTGGGTTCAACCTTTTTTTTATCCCAGGTAAAAAAAGGATTCCCGGTTGCCAATGAATCACTTGGCTACGGGAAAGTTCCACTGACCTTTGGATTGCCCACCACACATTTGTTGAGCTTGATAAAGCCGTCGTTTTGGGGTTGTTATTTCCTCGATACCGAGCGCGCATATTCCTGGACTTGGAATTTTAGGATTTTTCCTGCCTTGATGTCATTTTTCTTGTGCTTGATGCTCTTTACCCGGAACAATTTTAAACTGAGTGCTTTCGGCAGCGCTTGGATCTTTCTGTCTTCCGCCATTCAGTGGTGGTCCACCAACACAGAGTTGTTTATGTTTGGCTGTGTATCGGTTGTAGCCTTCGTCTATATTCTACTCTCTGACAACCCCAAAACGATATTATTCAACGGAATACTGCTTTTATTGTCGTCCTATTCTTTTGCGATGATTTTGTACCCGGCCTATCTGGTACCATTGGCATATTTTCTAATCGCCCTACTTGTTGGTTTTTTTCTACAATATCGGAAGACCATACCGGAACAACTCCGCCGCAAGCCGCTCTGGAAAACGGGAACACTGCTTGTAACAACCGGTGCACTATTGTACCTGTTGTACTTGTTCTTTCAGGAGGCGAAAGATACCATAGACGTTGTCACCAAAACTGTGTACCCGGGACAACGGAATGAAGCTGGCGGCAATTTTGAATTTGTACGCCTGTTTACCGACAATTTTAGCTGGTTTATGAAGGAGAATAAATTCCCTGCAACCTGGGTAAACATGTGCGAGTTGTCGTCTTTTCTGCTCCTATCGCCCATTGCCGCGGTGGTGATTGTTGCGGATTATATCAAGACCCGAAAAACGGAACCACTCCTGATGTCGGTGCTTGTGTTCCAGGTGATTATTTACAGCTGGATGTTCATAGGATTTCCTGAATCTTTGGCGAAAATAAGCCTGTTAAATACCAGTCAGGCGGGCAGGTCTTTTTTCATCTTGGGGTTTTCCAATGTGGTTGCAACCATCTTGTTTTTAGCGCACCACAAAAACACCTTGGTAAAAAACAATTCGACGACCAAAATAGTGTCATTTTTGGGTCTTTTCATACTATCCTATGCCATCCATTACCTTCTCAACAAAAACGCTTTTTCTTATTTCTCCAGCGGGCAAGTAATGAAAGCGACCATCTTTTTTGCCGCACTGAATTGGCTGGTGCTTCATTTTAGTCAGCACAACCGGTATCGAATGGCGTTTTTTGCTGCCACCCTCATTTTCTTGCTGCCCAACCTCAAGGTGAATCCACTCAGTCAGGGGCTTGCTCCGTTTTTTGACAACAAGATTTACAAGATGGTATCAGACCTAAACGCCAAGGATCCGAACGCAGGATGGGTTGTTTTTGGTGGAAAATATCAATATGCCAATTATTTGAAATCTGCCGGCATCAACTGTTTCAACGGTGTACAGTTTACGCCACCCCTGGAAAAACTTCATGTACTCGACCCGCTGAAGCAAAATGAGGGCGTTTACAACCGGTATGCACATATCTGCTTTTCGAGGATGATCTATGACGAGCGCGATTCCATTTCATTTACACTGAACCAACCTGATCTTTATACTGTCAACATGGATCCCTGCTCACCGCGACTGAAGCAATTGGGTATCAGATATTTTCTATTCCCCTATAAGCCCAACCCGTATGAGGTACGTCGGATGACAATGTTGGTGGACAGTCTCGGCATTTACATTTATAAAAGCAACGACCAATGATCATATCGGTGGTGATTCCCTGTTACAATGTGGCTAGCCATATTGAAGCGGTGATCGGGGATCTTCCGGCGGATATTGCGTGGATCATCGCGGTAAACGACTGTTCCAGCGACCATACCGCCGCGATACTGGATCGGCTTGCGCAAGCAGACAAGCGAATC
>JBIPOY010000071.1:0-10761 GCA_044378705.1 Saprospiraceae bacterium | reverse complement strand
TTGGCGTTGCATGTTTGATCCCATGAGCGCCCGGTTGGCATCGTCATTTTCCAAGAAAGGAATCAAAGAAGCTGAAACCCCTACGATTTGGTTGGGGGCAACGTCAATATAGTCTACCTCATCGGGGGTCAGAATGGGGAAGTCACCACTTTCTCGTGCTTTAACGCGATCGTTGAGGAACGCGCCTGTTTCGCCCACAGACGAATTGGCCTGCGCGATTTTCATTTTATCTTCTGCTTCAGCAGACAGGTATTCCACGTCACCTTCCATCACTACTTTCCCTCCTTGTACCCTGCGATAGGGTGTCTCGAGGAAGCCCATTTTATTGATTTTCGCGTGGGTACAAAGGGTAGAGATAAGGCCGATGTTTGGTCCTTCCGGAGTTTCGATGGTACAAAGACGTCCATAGTGAGAATAGTGGACGTCACGCACCTCAAAGCCTGCGCGTTCGCGCGACAAGCCGCCTGGTCCGAGGGCAGAAATACGGCGTTTGTGCGTAATTTCCGACAGCGGGTTGGTTTGGTCGAGGAACTGCGACAATTGGCTGGTACCGAAGAAGGAGTTGATAACCGACGAAAGCGTACGGGCATTGATCAGGTCAACGGGCGTAAACACCTCATTGTCCCGCACGTTCATCCGTTCGCGGATGGTACGCGCCATACGCGCCAAGCCAACCCCAAATTGAGCGTACAACTGCTCACCCACCGTCCGAACACGACGGTTAGACAGGTGGTCGATATCGTCGATTTCAGATTTGTTGTTGATGAGGTAAACGATGTATTTAACGATGGCGATGATGTCTTCCTTCGTCAATACCAGGTTGTTTGCGTCAATATTGTGCCCCAGTTTGCGGTTAATTTTGAAACGGCCCACCTCACCCAAGTTGTAACGCTTGTCGGAGAAGAACAGTTTGTCGATGATACCGCGTGCCGTTTCATCATCCGGTGGATCGCTTCCGCGCAATTGCCGGTATATGTAGGTAACCGCTTCTACTTCACTAGAAGTGGGGTCTTTTTGCAGGGTATTGTAGATGATCGAGTAATCCTCATCCACATCGGTACGTTGTAGGATGATGGTTGGCACGTTTGTTTCCGGGTCGAGGATGAGTTCGACGTTTTCTTCGTCGAGAACGGCATCGCGTTCCAGGATAATTTCATTTCGGGCGATGGAGACCACCTCACCGGTATCTTCATCCACGAAATCTTCCGTCCAAGATTTTAGCACCCGGGCGGCGAGTTTGCGTCCGATAGAGGCCTCGAGATTTTCGCGGGTACAAGCCACTTCATCGGCTAGGTTGAACAAGTCAAGGATCGCCTTGTCTGTGTCAAAGCCGATGGCACGCAGCAGGGTCGTAACCGGAAACTTCTTTTTGCGGTCAATGTAAGCATACATGACCAAGTTGATATCCGTGGCAAACTCCATCCAGGCTCCTTTGAAGGGGATTACGCGGGCGGAGTAAATTTTGGTGCCATTGGGGTGGTAAGACTGGCCAAAGAAAACACCCGGTGAACGGTGCAACTGAGAAACAATAACCCGTTCAGCGCCGTTGATGACAAAAGTGCCTTTTGGCGTCATATACGGGATATTGCCGAGGAACACATCCTGAACAATCGTCTGGAAGTCAATGTGTTCCGGATCGTTGCACGAAAGCTTTAGTTTAGCTTTGAGTGGCACGGAGTAGGTAAGGCCGCGTTGCATACACTCATCAATGGTGTAGCGCGGAGGGTCAATGAAGTAGTCGAGGAACTCCAGGTTAAAAATATTCCGCGCATCGGTGATGGGGAAATTTTCCTGAAAAACCCGGTAGAGACCTTCATTGATACGGTTGTCAGGCGTAGTTTCCAGTTGGAAATATTCCTGAAACGATTTGAGTTGAATTTCAAGGAGGTCAGGGTAGTGACCAGCGAGGCGTATTTTCCCAAAATTGACGCGTTCTTGCACGCCAGGTTTGGTTATTGCCCCGTTTGAGATGCCGTTATTGGTCATTTTTGCAAGATATTGCTTGAAATGCTGATGGCAGGGTTGCCACGCTATTTTCGTGGCGACTTTCGCACTAATCGAAGTGCTGAGCCGGGTTCCAATAGGAGTTGTGAACGAGTACCAGACTGAGACTCTTACAGACAGGGATAGGCTTAACACGCTCCCAGGTAAAGGAGGCGTGTTAAGCCCAATCGTCCGTCAATGTAGTATAGAAATGCAGTGCATTGTGTCAGAACAGTAAGAGGTTAGTTAACCGTAAGATGGTGCAGATGGTGCAGCACCAAAACCAGAAACTAAACGAACTTACTTCACTTCAACAACGGCACCTGCACCTTCAAGTGCTGATTTGATTGACTCAGCCTCAGCTTTGTTCACACCAGATTTCAGCGGGCTTGGAGCGCCATCAACGAGGTCTTTTGCCTCTTTCAGGCCCAATCCAAGGAGATTTTTCACTTCTTTTACCACATTCAATTTGTTCGCGCCAGCGTCTTTGAGGATCACGTCGAACTCAGTTTTTTCGGCAGGAGCTGCATCGCCACCCGCTGCAGGGGCTGCTGCCACTGCTACTGCGGATGCTGCAGGTTCGATACCGTAATCGTCTTTCAAAATACCAGCCAATTCGTTGGCCTCTTTAATTGTTAGGTTCACGAGCGTTTCAGCCAGTGCTTTCAAATCTGCCATTGTAGAGAAATTTAAAAATTGTTTGCGAATTTGTGTGAAAAACAGGTTGGTTGGGTGGCTTTGGGGGTATGGTGCGAACTTGGAAGCCAATAAAAACAGGATACTTGGGAGTACGGGGGGAAACAACCATCGCACAACCAACCCTGAAAATAGGTGATATTAAGCACCGCGCTCCTCCAAGGTTTTGACAATACCCGCGATCTTTGAGCCAGAGGCTGTAAGTTGGCTGGCAAGTCTTCTTCCCGGTGATTGCAGCAGACCAATGATCTCACCGATCATTTCATCTTTTGATTTCAGCTTGGTTAGGTTGACGAGTTGTTCGTCGCCCAAATACACCGAAGAATCGATGTAAGCAGCTTTCAAAATAGGCCTTGATTCTGTTTTGCGAAACTCTTCGATGAGTTTCGCAGGTGCTTTTGGATTGGAGGAAATCAGGATCGTGGTCGGTCCGCGCAGTGCTTCAAAAAGCGCTGCATAACCTTTAGATTCCGGTTCATCTTCCAAAGCTTTCTGGATCAACGTGTTCTTGGCTACCTTTACAGTAATGTCTTTTTCAAAACACATGCGACGGAACTTGTTGATCTTGGCGACAGTCAGCGTAGAAGAGTCAGCGAGGTAGAAGAAAGGAGCATTGCTCAACTCTTCTTTCAACACTGCTATGGCTGCTGTTTTATCTTCTCTGGTCATTTTTTATAAATTTGACTGTATAAGAATTCAAGAATTGCAAAATCGGGTATTGGATCAAGTACTGGGTACTCGATTGACTCCGGATACCGCGTTAAACTTTAAAAGATTTTGGATCAACAGGAATACCCGGGCTCATGGTACTGGCGATAGAAACCGTTTTCATGTAAATACCTTTTGAACTAGAAGGCTTCATTCTCACCAAAGTAGAGACGAGTTCGTGTGCGTTTTCCGCCAATTGTTGTGGAGAAAAAGAAACACGGCCCACGGAGGCGTGAACGATACCGAATTTGTCGACACGGAAGGCGATCTTACCTTTTTTCACCTCTTGAATAGCAGAGGCTACATCGGTTGTTACCGTACCCGTCTTAGGGTTGGGCATCAAGCCGCGTGGTCCGAGGATACGGGCTACTTTACCCAGCTGAGCCATTACATTGGGTGTCGCAATGATCACATCAATGTCCATCCAACCTTCAGTAACTTTCTGAATGTATTCTTCCAGACCTACGTGGTCTGCGCCGGCTGCTTTGGCCTCTTCAACTTTGTCGGGGGTACAAAAAACCAATACGCGTTTGGTTTTGCCGGTGCCATGCGGGAGCGAAACAGTACCGCGAAGGGCTTGGTCTGCTTTACGTGGATCCACCCCGAGGCGGACGTGCACGTCAACAGAAGCGTCAAATTTGGTGGTGTTGACCTCTTTCACCAGCGTCATAGCGTCGCTGAGGGAATAGAGCTTGTCTGCGTCAACTTTACCTTCGACAGCTTTGCGCTTTTTTGTCAATTTTGTTGCCACTGTAATAAATGTTTAAGGTTATAACGTTCCGATGGGCGGAACTCCCTAGGTGCCGGTAAAGGCGGGTACTTTAATTGAAAGGTGAATCACCGGTGATGGTCAGACCCATGCTGCGAGCGGTACCTGCAATCATTTTGATGGCGGAATCGATCGTAAAGCAGTTCAGGTCGGGCATTTTGTCGGTGGCAATGGTACGCACCTGATCCCAGGTAACGGTGCCCACTTTTTTACGGTTTGGCTCAGGAGAACCTTTGCCGGGCGCCAATTTTGAGGCTTCGAACAATTGGATTGCCGCCGGTGGTGTTTTGATGACAAAGTCAAAAGTTTTGTCTTTGTACACCGAAATGATCACCGGAAGGATTTTTCCGATTTGCTCGGAGGTTTGTGCGTTGAAACGCTTACAAAACTCCATGATGTTCACCCCTTTCGAGCCGAGTGCCGGGCCAATAGGGGGAGCAGGGTTGGCTTGGCCACCTTTCACCTGAAGTTTGATATAGATGTCTACTTCTTTTGCCATTTTGGTAAATATTCTTGTTGGTAAAAGTTGTAACTTGACAATGGATACACCATCAAGTTAAGGTTAAACCTGCTCTTTTGTGGAAGCGAGCCTGGGAGAACAGGCATCAAAAAGCAAACTTCAATATTTCGTTCCACTTTTTTCCCGATAAGATAAAGGCTCGGGAAATAGTACTAACTAATTTTCTCTACTTGGAGGAAGTTCAGTTCTACTTCCGTGCCACGGCCAAAAATTTTGACAATGACCTTCAGTTTTTTCTTTTCATCGTTCACTTCCTGGATATCTCCGACAAACTCTGCAAACGGGCCGTCAATAATTTTGATGGTTTCATTGACGAGGAATGGCTCACTGAGTGTTTCCCCTGTTTCTGCACTATCATCCACTTTACCAAGCAAACGATTGGCTTCCACTTGGGTCATGGGAAGGGGTGTTTCCTTTCCCAAAAAATGTATTACATTGGGCATGTCGGCTATTTGTTTGGCCACGTCACCGTTGAGCTTAGAACCCAACGCTTCTACCAAAATATAACCGGGAAGAAGATTGCGTTCTTGCATCACCTTCTTACCATTGCGAACTTTGTACACTTTTTCAGTTGGAACGACGACCGAAAAGACAATTCCCTGCCATCCGGACCGCTCTATTTCAAGTGCAATCCGCTCTTGGATTTTCTTCTCCTTTCCGCTAATGACGCGGAGGGAGTACCACTTTTTTTGTTCACCGGTTGAATTGACCGGCAACTCTTTTTCTTGAGTCATGGCTATCAGTAGGGGAAACGGAACTTAGAGGTTTTATTTACCCCAAATACCGTAAATATTCTTGAAAAAGACGCTACAGGTACCATCCATTACGAAAATGATCAGCGCCAGCATGCTGGAAGTGACCAGCACTACAATCGTACTCTCCTGCAACTGAGCCGCGGTGGGCCAAGATACATTCTTAAGCAACTCATTGTAGCTTTCTTTCAGATAAAGTGTTAATTTTTCCATCAGAAATAGTAGTTGGTGTTGATTTTCAGGGTAATCTATTTTGTCAAAAAAAGTCCGCCATCCGCAAACCGGATAACGAACGTGTTGTTTTTTTGCAGGGGCAGCAGGACTCGAACCCGCAGCCTACGGTTTTGGAGACCGCCACTCTACCAATTGAGCTATGCCCCTATAGTTTTTTAAAAAAAGCATGAGAGGTGAGACGAGATGCACAGTAACGCGCATTCTTTTCTCACCCCTCACATCTTTTTATTGACTAGTCAAGGATTTCAGTTACTTGACCGGCACCAACGGTACGTCCACCTTCGCGAATAGCGAAACGAAGACCTTTTTCCATCGCGATGGTGTTCAGCAATTTTACTTCGAGTTCAACATTGTCACCAGGCATAACCATTTCAACGTTTACTGGCAACGTGCAATCACCCGTTACGTCCGTTGTGCGGAAGTAGAACTGAGGGCGGTAGCCGTTGAAGAATGGCGTGTGACGGCCACCTTCTTCTTTAGAAAGAACGTAAACAGAACACTTGAAGTGTTTGTGTGGTTTAACACTGCCCGGTTTGCAAATAACCATACCACGACGGATGGCTTCTTTTTCAATACCACGCAACAAAATACCGGCATTGTCACCCGCTTCACCGCGATCAAGCAGTTTGCGGAACATTTCTACGCCAGTTACAACAGATGTCATCGTTTTTTCCCCTTCTTTCATCATACCGATGATTTCTACGGGCTCTCCTACGTTGATAACACCACGCTCAATACGACCGGTAGCAACAGTACCACGGCCTGTGATCGTGAATACGTCCTCAACAGGCATCAAGAACGGCTTGTCCACTTCGCGAACAGGATCCGGGATGTCGTTGTCGCAAGCATCCATCAAATCCATGATGCGCTCCGAGTAAAGAGGATCGCCTTCGAGGGCTTTCAAAGCTGAACCTTGAATAATGCTGGCATTGTCGCCATCGAATTGGTACGAAGAAAGTAGCTCACGGAGCTCCATGTCAACCAATTCAAGCATCTCTGGGTCATCCACAAGGTCAACCTTGTTCATGAAGACCACAATACGCGGAACACCTACCTGACGAGCGAGCAGGATGTGCTCACGTGTCTGAGGCATTGGGCCGTCTGTGGCTGCACAAACAACAATCGCGCCGTCCATCTGGGCAGCACCTGTGATCATGTTCTTTACATAGTCGGCGTGACCAGGACAGTCAACGTGGGCGTAGTGACGCTTCAGCGTCTCGTACTCAACGTGTGCTGTGTTGATCGTAATACCACGTTCTTTCTCCTCAGGAGCAGCATCAATGGCATCGTAGTCCGTTTTCTTAGCCAGACCTTTTTGTGAAAGAACGAAAGTAATGGCAGCCGTCAGCGTCGTTTTGCCGTGGTCAACGTGACCAATCGTGCCAATATTTACGTGCGGCTTGGTGCGAAGAAAAGTCTCTTTTGCCATTGGTTTAAAACTGTTTGTATCAAAAACGTTAGGTGAAAAATATGCAATTTATTACGTGTGAAAAGTTGGCCGTAACAGAATGGTAAAACAACAGGTCGTTACCTTTCATATTGCGCCAACGTAATTCGAGCTGTTGATGAGAATTGAACTCACGACCTCTTCCTTACCAAGGAAGTGCTCTACCCCTGAGCTACAACAGCAAGACCGCTTTCCAATGCCCAACTTATGGGCGTTGGTAAACGGTAAGAAGAGCGGCGGACGAGATTCGAACTCGCGACATTCAGCTTGGAAGGCTGACACTCTACCAACTGAGTTACCACCGCAGAGAATGTGAGCATAAAACTGTGTAATTTTCGCTCAAACACTTCAATCCCTCGCTAACGTATCTCACAAAGTGTGTGGGGGTGGTGGGACTCGAACCTACTCAGCAGTGAAGCACCAGATTTACAGTCTGGCCCGGCTCTCCAACTCCGGGGCACCCCCTTGAAAATTTTACGCTCAATTAATCTTCTCCAAACCCTCCAATTAGACTGAATAAAACGCCCAACTAAATAATTACTACAATAGAGCCACTAGAGGGACTCGAACCCCCGACCAGCTGATTACAAATCAGCTGCTCTACCAACTGAGCTACAGTGGCCTGAAAAAACCTCTAAAGGCAATAATTCAACTCAAACAACACCGCTTTTTCTTTGGGCTAATGTCCCTTTTCAAAAGCGAGTGCAAAGGTACATTCCTATTTTGTAACAGAAAAACAATTTATAAAAAAAAGATTAAAAAATCAAAAGATCTTTGTGCCAATGTTGTTTTATCCCTGTTTTTGGCTAAAAACTCGCAATAAGATGGTTTCTAAAAACTCAGAATTTGATTACTGCCTTGCTCGAACCTCTCGACACTCCACTTTGTTGGAATCGCTCGATCGAGAAACGCATCTAAAAACCCTTAGCCCTCAAATGCAAAGCGGACCATATCAAGGAACGCTCCTGCGCTTCATCAGCCAAATGATTCAACCCGACAGGGTATTGGAAATAGGAACGTTCTCCGGGTATGCTACGCTGTGTCTGGCAGCAGGATTAACACCCCAAGGCTTGGTGCACACCATCGAAGTGAACGATGAAATGGCCTGGCTCATCAACAAATACATACAACTGGCCGATCTTCAAGATAAAATTATCCTCCATCTGGGTGATGCTGCGCGTATTGTCCCGGATTTGGATATGCTCTTCGATCTGGTTTTCCTTGACGCAGGAAAACTCGATTACCTTCTACACTATGAATTGGTGCTACCCAAAATACGCAGCGGTGGATTTCTCTTGGCCGACAATGTTCTGTGGGACGGCAAAGTGGCCGACGTAGATACAAAAGATGAAACGGCTCGGGCGCTGCGCGATTTTAATTCTTTTGTGCACCATGACCCGCGTGTTGAAAATATCTTGCTGCCGATACGAGATGGCTTGATGCTGATTCGTAAGGTTTGATGGGTGCTCCCGGATGATTTTGTAACTACGCAGCATTTTACCGTTAATTTTTTCTTCCACACAACGTTTTGCCTACTTTCGCCCTTATAAACATCAAAATTCTTCTGCTATGAAAAAAATCAATTGGTTGCGCGTTGCTTTTCTCCTGTTAACCGTGGGGATGTTCGTTCTGCAAAGTTGCAGTATGTTCAAGCCCAAGTGTAATTGCCCGCATTTTTGATTGCCTACCCATACTGCTGTGCCGGGGGTAGTATCTGTGGTGTATTGGAATTGTTTGGGGGCTTTGTGTTTTAGATAACTCACCGGATCAGCAGTTTTTTCATGGTCGCTTTGCCCGTTGTGCTGTGTATGCTGAGTCCATACAGACCGGCAGGCACCTTTGGCAGTCTAATTCGAGTAGTCTCTCTGCGGCCTTTTAAAAATCCACCTTGAAGTTGTTTCCCCGTGTTGTCGAGTAAGGTCCATGCGCAGTTGTCTTCGTTTTCAACCATTATATCAACGTACAGGCTTGCAGGATTGGGGTAGATGGTTGCGCGTACTCCCAACGCAGGAGCGTGGTTGCTGCCAATACTGCCCAATCGGAATAGAAACAGTCCATTTTGCATATCACTGGTAATAATCGTCCCGGAAGGCAACCAAGGGTAGTTGCCCCAATTGCCAAAGTATCCATTGTAGGACGTGTTTTCTGGTCTGGTATCGTAATGCGCCACCAACGATGGAAACAGACGGTTGCTAATGTCGTATACAAGAAGCCCATCTTCGTATTGTGAGTCGAACAAAAAGTTGTCTTTGATGTATAGGTTGTGTGGAATGGCTTTTTTGATGCTGTCTTCCGGTGCTTGAAGGTTGTCTAAAAAACTTCCGACCACCTCTATTTCACCCAACGCAAGGTTTTGCAGATCAACAATATGAATGGGTTGGCCCTGTGGTACTTCTTCCGCGTAGTAGGCATATTGGCCGTCTGTGGTGAGCCAACTGTTGTGGTTGTACCCTCCGGAGGCGATTTGTGCGAGTAGGATTGGATTTTGGGGGTCTTTGAAATCGAAAATATAATAGCCGTCATATCCTGAGGAGGCATAAACGGTGTCGTTGCGTACGTAACAGTCGTGTACATAGCCCCCCGGGAGGATGGGATGTGCCAAGAAGGTGGGGGCATCGGGGTTTTGGCTGGCATCCAATACGATGATTCCTTGTCCGGCGTTTCCGCCGTTCAGGTAAATACGTCCGGAAGTGGTGTCCAGCGCGATGGTGTGTATTTTTTTGAAAAAAGTGGTATCCCAGTAGGTGCGCACAATGGTGTCTGCCGCATGGCTCAAGTCAAAAATCATGAGTCCGTCGTTTCCGCCATCCGCAACGGCATAAACACGGTTTTTGTAAGACTTAAATTCTCGTGGTACCACCAGCGAACGGCCTTGGAATTTACCGGCCAATACCGGTTGAGTCGGCTCGGTAACATCAAAAAACAGGACGTGTGCTGCGCCGCCCACCACGGCATACGCTCGATCATTGACCGTCAGGCCCCAGCAACTGCTGTATTGAAGCTTGAGGTTGTCGGGGGATGCAACGGGCAGTGAATCGTCATCCCAGTGCCCCAATAGTTCGAGGTTGAAATTGTTTTGGGCGGATAAAACAGTGTTTAGCAGCAAAAGGGCAAGCCCCACCAGTAGTTTTTGCATGATCGTTTTTAATACGTGACAGAAATTTATACAGTTGTTCAAACATACGTCGGATCTTTGACGACCTGAAAGAAGGCAGGCAACCGGGCTTGTTACGACGACGTCAATAGCTTGCACAAAAGTAGTGTATTATGAAAAAAGAACTCCTTATGATTGGGAATCTGCTTTTATGGGCAGTTTTTCCCGCTTTGTCGCAAAAATACAGCAATGAATTTTTATCCATTGGGATTGGAGGGCGTGCCCACGGTATGTCTGGGGCGCAGGTGGCGGTCGTCAGTGATATTACCTCGGCCTATTGGAACCCTGCCGGCTTGGCATCCATAGATGCACCCTATCAGGCTGCGGCCATGCACGCAGAGTGGTTTGGTGGGGTAGGGCAGTATGATTACGTAAGTTTCGGCAAATCAATAGGGGGGGATCGCAAGGCTTTTATGGCATTTTCGCTGATTCGCCTTGGGATAGACAATATTCCGTACACGATAAACCTAGTGAATACAGATGGGACCATTAACTATG
>JBIPOY010000070.1:0-10781 GCA_044378705.1 Saprospiraceae bacterium | reverse complement strand
AAGTAACCGGGCTGTTTTCGGTTCGTCTTCTACGATTAAAATGTTCATCATTGATTTGATTAAAGAAACATTTGTAATATGAACGATTGATGTAATAGTCAACGCAAAGTAGTTCTGAATAAAGTGTTTTTGAAATGATTCAAATCATCAAAATAATTTCAATAACAGTCTAAATGCAAAGCACGTTTAACGATAATTTACAGCAACTTAAGCTCAAGAATAAAAAAATTATTATCGTTGTAAATAGACACACCTTCATTAATGTTTAGTAATTCATATCGCTCCATTAGATTTTTCAATCCTATACCAGAGGACGGCTCCTTGTTTATTTTATTTTTGATATTATTTTTTACAGCAATACTATCAAAATTTGGTTGGTAGATAGAAATAATTAAAGGATTTACAAATGAAATAGCATTGTGTTTAATACAGTTTTCAACTGCTATCTGTAAAGAAAAGGGTGGTATTTTGAAGTTACGACTGCGAATATCTATGTCAAAAGATATTTCTAATGTATCTTCAAATCGCTGTTTTAACATAAAAATATATTTTTTTAAAAATTCTACTTCATCTGAAAGTAAAACCAGGTCGGTTCCATCTCTGTTCAATATATAACGATAAACATCAGACATTTTAATGATAAATTCTTCTGTATTGGGGTCGTTTTCTCTGACCATTGTTCTGAGTGTACTCAATACATTGAATAAAAAATGGGGATTCATCTGTTCTTTTAGAATTTCATATCTATTCTCAATATTATTTTTTGACAAGCTCATATTTTGCAATTTATATTGCTGAGCTGATTTGTAAAATGAGAATGTATAATCGAAAGAAACCACTATCATCATAGCAAAAAACACTCTGAATGTTTGCTGGAAAATACCAATTTTAATAATAATTTCCAGCCCTAATAAATACATATAAAAATACGCAGTAATATATGAAAATAAAATAAAATATAACAACAAAACAAATAAAATCGTCATTTTATTTGTTTCAAAATTAAACAAATTAAATCTTTTTTTTATAACTATAAATACAATCCAGTTGATAAATAAAGCCGAAAAAACAAATATAAATATTTTTATTTTTGTCAAAATATCTACATTCAAAATCATGTTGACAAATATTATATTATATAGTGAAATTATAAAAATTATAAATAAAATTGTATTTTTATTATTTATAATATATTTTTTATTCAAAAAACTAGTCATAATAAATATTTGTCTAAATTGTAGTCTGTGATGAATATTGCGCTCTTCATGCGCCTTCAACTTGTATAATGAAATTGCGACTGCGCAAAAAAGTAAGGGGTTTCGGTTACTTGATTGAAATAGTACGAAACTACACAGGTTGAATGCTGTATAGGCCTAAAAAGACCCATTTTAGCGATATTTCGCAGATATCTTTGATCCTTGTTGTGTTAAAAGGTATAAAGATGGACTTGGTCCAGCAAAAAATAGCCGCATTTTTTGCTTGGGTACGTACAGTATAATTACGCACAATTGTACTGCATCTGAAAATACTCTCCCCGAAAATCATTCTGAAATGCACAAAAAACGGAATGAATTGAACACTAACGGCAAAGATGCACTACCTTTTCAAGGCAACAAACAACACCTTCGTTGGATGAAACAAGGTACGGTACAGGACGCGGAGTACCGGTCAGAGCCTTGTCCGGTGTGATGGCAATGCCAATCCCGCGACACCAATATCAATTTTGGTAATGTGCCAACGGCCAATGTTTGCTACAAAAAGCTGATCAAGTGCGGCGCCGCCAAAAGCAATATTGGTTGGATTTGAAATGGTATGCGCTTCCCAATCTTCCACCAGCACCGACACTTGTCTTTCAGGGGTTACGGTAAATATTTTATTGGGTGCATAACAGGAGACCAATAGATTGCCCGCTGCATCAAAGGCCAAGCCATCGGGAACAGTTTCGGGCAGCGTACAATAGAGGGTTCGTTCACCGGCACTACCATCGTGCTGAATGGCGATGCGCTCTACACCGGGCAAGAATGATACTGCCAAGTATAGGAATTCTTCTCCAGGCCCCATGGCCATTCCATTTGAAAAATCAAAAGGACCATCCTGCCATATTTCCCCCTTTCCTTCCGGGGTAAATTTCAATATTTTACCTGTGCATGTACGAAAGGCTCCGCTTTCACTCACATACAAATTGCCTTTTGTATCAAAAACGGCATAGTTTGGAATATTAAAAGTATGCCCCGAAGCACCATTGGCAAACAAATCCAATTGCATTGTACTGGTATCAAGCCTCCAAACGCATTTGTGGCCTAAATCACAAATGGCCAACCACGCAGCATCCGGACTAAAAGCAATGCCGAGAATAAATCCGCCTGTGTTAGCCACTACCGCTGTTTTACCACCATCGGCGTCGATACGATAGATTTGGCCAGCCTCTCCTCCTGCCCATACGGAGCCGTCAGGGTGTACCGCCACACATTCAGGATGGTCCAAGCCGTCAGCAAAAATACTTGATTGAGCGAGTAATGTCATGGCTATGTTGTTGTGTCGTTGGCATGCTGCCATTCGTGTGATAAGTAATCTCCTTCAAAACCGGAAGCCTCCAATGCCGTCGTAACCACCGCACCGGCCTCCAAATGAAGCCATTCACCGGCATCAATACCGGATTGCGGATCCGGTCGCCAGCGATTGGTCCACGGTTCAAGGGCAACTGCATAGGCACTTCCCCACCAAGGTGCATCTTGGGTACCATATCGTTCAAGCCAATACCAGACGTGTTTAAAAATACGCGCATCCCAACGCACCGCAAACCCAACGTTTTTCTCTTCGTTTTTCAAGGCATAATACCCTTGATCATCAAAATCGGAGAGATAGGCCATATCGCTGTATGGTGGTTCAACGGCGGCGTGTACGACACTGGCATCGTCATCCTCGCCCTCTTTGTTGAATGCTTTGGGGAAGACAGTTTCTATGCCGGGTTGAAAGCGTCTGCCGGGTGGCATAAGCGGCTCTGCGTAAAAGGTGCGGGCATTGGTGGTAATTTTGGCGCCTTCGTTCAGAAATGGCAATCCAAAAGCGATGTGATGCCCCCAGACCACATCAAGGGCCGTATTGGCCTCGTTGGTGAGTTTTTCTTGGATAAACAGGGTCGCTTTATTGGCGACCAGGGTAAGGGTTTTTTCAATCAAAATGGGGACACGGAGGGGGCGGGTCCACAGTTTGACCGATACCCGCTCGGGCGTATTTTCAATTATCGCATACTTCCAAGGCGTAAGCGACACCTCGCCATGCTGGCCAAGCGCAGCACCCCGATAGTGAAAAGCCGGGCTGTTGGGCAATATTTCCTGCCAACCGCCATAGTAATAATCTTCAAACTGATTGTTCGTACCTCTTTGCTGCGAAAAATCAACATTGGGATTAACGATGCCTTTGGCAAGCCTCAACATGAAGTCCACATCTTTCGGCTTGTACCGAAATTCAAAAATATCACTGCCGCGCCCAGCGAGAATACCGATGCGAAGGAAGTCGTTTTCCATCCAAACAACCGGCATATTTTTATAGGACCAATCATCTGTGATCGTACATTTTCCGGTTGGAAATACAGCAGGAGTATTCATGAGTTGCGTTCGATTGATTGTAATATGCCGCGCATATAACCCAAAGCAAATGCTTTGCCGGCATGCCAAGGAGCATTACACGTCATTTCAGGCGTGTGATCGGGTATGATTACCCCGTGGTAATTGTTTTTTTTCAAAATTTGTAGGGCCTTCACCATATCAATATCGCCCTCATCCACAAATGCTTCGCGGTAGTGTGGTACTTTACCGACAACATTTCTGACATGGATATAGCCGATGTTGCCGGCAGCGGAATGTTTGTCTAGCAGGTCATAGAGATTCCCTTCCGACATTTCTTGTAGGGTTCCCATACAAAACTCAAAACCATTGGCGGGGCTTTTAGACAACGTCAATAAATGCTCATACGCATCGAAATTGTGGAATAAACGTGCGGTTCCACGCATTTCCGGCAGGGGCGGATCATCAGGATGTGCTACCAAGCGTACGCCACTCTCCTCGGCAACCGGCAGCAATTCTGCCAAAAACCACTGTAAACGTTCCCACATTTCCGTGTGTGAAACAGGCGATACCACACCCGAGATCGGTCCCGTATCATACGTCATATTCCATACCATGCCTTTGGGAATAGGCGTATTTACATCAATATTGTCCTGATCAAACACCACCGACATTGCCGATCCCCTACCCGCCGGGCCGCTGGACCACCCCCAAACACCCGCCAAACTAAAGTAATAACCCATGACGGGGATTCCTGCTTTTCCAATGTTTCGGATCATGGTTTTAAGGTCCTCCATTTGCCGGAACTTTTCAGGCCCATCCAAGAGGATATCGTACCAATGCGCAGGATCGAAATTTTCAATGGCCGCCCAAGTAAGACCATGGGATTCAATTTGCTTTTTCAGGGCAATTAGTTCGTCCAATTCCCAAATTTTACCCTGATTTTGAGTAATACCCCAGCCGTTGAGGTAGTTTTGGGTGAGGGTTGGGCTCTCCCCACCTTTTACGTAATCCACCAATTGTACGACGATGTGGGAAGCGCCACATTGCTTCGCAAAGCGAAAATTATGGTCGTTCAACAAACTTTTATAAAGTCCTAACCCAAGCTGTATCATAGGTGTATCCGGAATAAATTACTTCTTAAACTGCGTACAATGGTCAAAAAACAGTGCGCAAGTGGTGCACTAACCTGCTCGTTATTGGCAACAAAAATACCAATAAATAGAGTCTCCCAAAGCCACAAACCATATTTTTCATATCAATTTAAAATGATTTTTGTTGGACCTATATGAGTTACATAAAACCCCTATCTTGTCCTATGTTTTCGACAGATATAAAGTTCACTTTTCCGCTGCTACTGCTTTTGGTCACCTTGCAGTGTGTGTCTTGCAAAGACGAGCGTGATGACTTCACTTCCGGCAATTTTTATCCCATTGATCCGGGATCGGTCACGCCGGATACGACCACACATGACACCACCCCACTGGTTCCGGATTGCTGGAAGGCGCCCATTTCGGTGGCCAAGGCCGCTGATTTCAACCAGCTTTTCACCCGATATGGCGGTGGTTGGACGGGCGGTGACGCTACCTACTCGATCCCCCTGCCCGATGGCCGCGTATTGTGGCTTTTTGGCGACAGTTTTATGGGAACGGTAAAGCCTGATCGCAGTCGCACCGGGAGTCCATTCCAACGAAACGCCTTTGTGGTGCAACAGGGCACCGACCTAACAACCCTGACAGGTGGTGCGTCTGCCTACATGGAACCTTCCGAGGCCGGATGGTGGTACTGGCCGGGCCATGGGTTTGCCCACGGAGACACGTTACAGGTCGTCATGTTTGGTTTTAAGTCCACCGGAAGTGGTGGCGCTTGGGATTTTGCGTACGCGAGTGTGGACGTGGCGACCTTTCTGTTGCCCAGCTTTTCATTGCTTTCAATGGAGCGCAAAGTGACCGATCCGGCCACCAATTACGGTGCCTGTGTATTGGAAGACGGCGGCTACACCTACCTATACGGTTCCGAAAAAGTGGGTTTTTCGAAATTTTTACACGTGGCCCGGGTAAAAGGCCATGACTTGAACAGCGTGTGGGAATATTTCACCGGTACAGACTGGACAACAGATCCAAGCGGCAGTGCACGTGTTTTTGCCAATGTGTCGGATCAGTTTTCGGTGTTTAAAGACGGTGAACGTTTCTTCCTGATGACCCAGCACCATATTTTTGGCGGTGAGATATACCTGTACGACTCCGACAACCCAGCCATAGGTTTCGACCATAAACGGACCTTATACTGTACCCCCCAATCCCACGAAGGCAATCTTTTCACGTACAACGCATTCGCCCACCCTGAATTTTCAAGCAATGGTGAATTGCTGGTATCCTACAACGTAAACAGTTCAGTATTTGCCGATTTGTTCAGAAATGCGGATAATTATCGCCCTTATTTTGTTCGGGTAAAGGGATGGCGAGAGTAAGCCTGTTTGGTTTTTTCATTTTTTATAACTCAACCTGTCAAAATGCGTTTATTCATTCAAAATGTTGGATTTGTATTATTATTTTATTTAATACCTTTTGGTGCATTTTCGCAACCCCCCTGTTGTACGTACACCTTGCGCATGCAGGACAGCTACGGAGATGGATGGAATGGCGGGTACCTGCGTGTGTATGTTGGGAGCACATTGATGGGAACATTTAGCGGAAAAAACTTTGGCAGTATAGACACCTTTCAAGTGTGTCAGGGTGATTCACTTGAAATAATTTACAGTGCAGGAGACTACGAAAATGAAAATACGTATCAGTTGTATGACGGTACGTGGAACCTTGTATATGAAGACGGGCCGACGCCCCAGCAAGGCAACGTTTTTGCTTCATCGGGCAATTGTTTGGGTATGGCTACTCCGGGTAGCAACCCCTGTACGGCCGTTGCCATTGACACCGGACAATGTCTGGTAGGAGATAACACCGATCTCCCGGGGTCTGGTATTCACCCGAACTGCGCCAACTATACCGGCGGTGATTATTGGTTTGTCATGCAGGTACCTCCCTCCGGAAACCTAAGTTTTGAAACCGACAACGGTAGCATCAACGACACTGGTATAGCGGTCTGGACGGACAGTTTGTGTGTGAATCCATATCTCTTGGGCTGTGATGATGATGGGGGCAATGGCTATCATTCATTCTTACCAATGTATGAGCTTACCCCCGGGCAAATGATATTCATACAAGTTTGGGGCTATGGCGGCGAAACGGGCACCTTTCAACTGTGTGTAACCGATCTGGGAACGGTGGTGCTCGACAGTTCTGAACTTCCCATAGTTCTCATCAACACCTTGGGCAACAAGATCATTGCCGATACGAAAGTGCAGTGCCTGATGAATATAAAATACAATGGGATCAACAGTATCACGTATGTGAATGACAGTTCGAATATATACCATGGAAATATTGGCATTGAGATTCGGGGTGCCACTTCAGCGGGGTATCCCCAGCCCGCCTATGGTTTTGAAACCGTTGACGCATCGGGTGCAAACAACAACGTATCCCTTTTGGGAATGCCCGCTGAAAACGACTGGGTTCTATTGTCAAATTTTAATGATCGCTCGCTCATACGAAATACCCTTTCCCACAAACTTTTTGGCGAAATGGGCCATTACAGCGTCCGAACAAGTTTGTGCGAAGTCATCGTTGACAGTATCTACAAGGGAATTTATGTGTTGGGCGAAAAAATAAAACGGGATAAAAACAGGGTAAACATTGCCAAGTTGAGCGGCGCTGACACCCTTGGGAACGACCTGTCCGGCGGTTATATACTACAGCAAAACTACTGGGACTCCAACAATAGCTTTACGTCTAATTATTCACCCATAGACCACCCGGGGTTTGATGTTCATTTTGTGTATGAATATCCAAAGCCGGATTCAATGGCCGATCAGCAGAAAAACTACATCCGTTTGTATGTTGACAGTTTGGAAAGCTCCCTTTACCGTCAGGATTTTGCTGATCCGGCGAATGGGTATCGAAAATACCTGGATGTACCATCCTTCATTGACTATTTTCTGATGAATGAATTATCCCGGAATGCCGATGGGTTTAAAAAGAGCGTATTTTTTCACAAAGACAAATTTTCCAATGGGGGAAAATTGAAGGCCGGGCCTGTTTGGGACTTTGACTGGGCTTGGAAAAACCTTGACAATTGTAGTTATTTCATCAACAACAATGGCGCTGGATGGGCCCATTTAGTCAATGATTGTCCGACGGACAACTATTCAACCGGTTGGTATGTGCGCTTACAACAGGACAGCACTTTCAACGATGAGCTGCGGTGTACATACGACCAGTACAGACATTCTATATTTGACACGGCCTATATTTTTGGATATATTGATAGCATCAGAACCCTTGTGCAATATGCCCAGAAAAGGCATTTTCAAAAGTGGCCGATACTTGGCAAGAGTGGCCCTGCGCCTGAGATAGGCGCCATTGCGACCACTTACGATGCAGAACTCGATACCCTTAAAGCCTGGATTACCCTTCGTTTAGAATGGTTGGATGAGCACATCCCCGGCCATTGCGCCCCGATGATTTCTGCGGTGAGCCCCTTGGAGGAAAGTACCGTACTGCGATGTTTCCCCAACCCCGGGAGCGGTATTTTTCATTTTGAAGGCCTCCTCGGCAACAAAGAGTATGTACAAATGTCTGTGTACGATGTTACGGGTAATGTCATAGACAGATTTGAAATAGCCCCCCAATCTTCAAAATTCGACTACCATTTGACCCAAAAAGGGTTGTTTTTCTATACCATCACGGACGAAAAAGCATTGATTCAATGCGGAAAACTCATGGTATTATAGGAAACACCATGCGTTTTCCAGCAAACAACCTACCCACCATGTACAAATATCTTCTTTTACTTTACAGTATTTTGTTGGGTTCCTGTGCTGTCAAGCCTGCCACAGTTGTTACCCCGCAAGATTTGTCATACACCGTGGAAGCGGCGCCCGAATGGACGAGTCTTTTTTATCGGTCTTCGGGTTGGTTTGGAGCCGACGGCATTTTTTCAATACCCTTGAGTGGCGTTGACAAGGTGGGCAACGAGGGCAATACTGAAACGCTGTTGTTGTTCAGCGATACCTACATTGGAACGGTGGATGGCGACAAGCCACGACCGGGCAATAAGATGGTGAACAATACGGTGGCCTTGGTAAAGGGTCGTACGGCCCACCCCGACAGCATTGATTTTTTCTACAAAAAAGACCTGAACGGCGGCGCACAAACCTTCTTTGTGCCTCAAAACAGTGGTGGGAGGAAAGAGCATTTTTGGCTTGGCGATGGTTTTGTAAACAGGGAACGCAACAACACTATGTATCTTTTTGCCTATCACATTGAAGTGACGGGCGCTGGGGTATTTGATTTTGTAGAGCATGATGTATCGCTGTTGGCATTGCCCTCTGGCAGCCGGCCACCTTTTGAGCAACAGCGGCAGATCAAAGCGCCACTCCACATCAACGTTCCAGGTCTGGGAGAAGGGAACTTCGGATCCGGCATTTTGGTAAATACCGCGTGGGCAGGAGCGCCACACCCGGATGGATATGTGTATGTATATGGCTGTATCGGAGCGGATAAAAACCTCGTTGCCGCGAGGGTTAAACCCCGGCATTTTGAAAATTTCAAGCGCTGGCAATTCTGGAATGGAGCGCGGTGGTCAACGGACATTGCGCAATTGAAAGGCATCACCAACGCAGTATCGAACGAATTGAGCGTTACGCCTTTACCGGACGGACGGTTTGCCCTTGTTTTTCAGGTATTGGGTCTGTCTGACAAGGTGGGAATGCGGATTGGCGACAGCCCGGTGGGGCCTTTTGGCCCGATTCAGGAAATATGGCGCACCCCGGAAGCCGACGAGGGTCTGTTTTGCTACAACGCAAAGGCCCACCCCAACCTGTCAAGGCCCGGAGAGCTGCTGATCAGTTACAATACCATTACCCCTGACTTTTGGAATGACATTCAACAAAACGCGCACATCTATCGTCCACGATTCATTCGTTTGAAATGGGCACAAAAAACAACCAAGTAAGTTGTCATAAAAAAGTGACCGGTAAACAGAACGTTACCGGTCACTTCATTCAGCGATGGTGAAGCTTTTGGCTGACGGATTTTCCTAGTGAAAATCCGTCAGTTTACAACCCAATCACTATTTCGGCTTAGCCGTCCACTCAAAGCCCCAATCGTACACAACACAGCCAAAGACAGACAAGTCAATGGTTTGTTTTGATTTGATGGAAGCATTGGTAGCGCTGGTGATTTTGTACACCTCAGTTGTGATGGACGTTGGATCAAAAGCGTTGGATGTTTTGATCGTCAGTTCTGTTTCTTCGGTATTCAAGCTCCAAGTAGTAGGAACTGCGAATCCGTCGAAGTCACAAGTGCCGCCGCCGGTACCGGTGATGGCTCCAAAGTTGAGTTGGTACGTTCCATCGGCATTGAAGGAAAAGAAGTTGTCCTTTTCGCAGTCGAGGATTTGCTCCGTTTCAGGATCACTGGCAAGACATTTGCCGAGTTTGGATTTCCACTGCCAGTTGTACTTCGTCAACAAATAGGAAACACTTGGCTCCGTTGTGATGATGTAATCAGCTGTGCCGGTCTGTCCTTTTTCGTCTTCAGCGGTAAATTTGAAGCGGATAGGAGTCGTCAGACCTTCTTCAGACAGCACGTAAGTGTGCGTGTGGGTCAGGTCTGTCAACGTTTCAGAGCCGTTGGTGCCGAAAGAAGCATCAACATCAGTGCCTTTGTACTTGGTGATGGTGAGGGATTTCAAGCCACCCGGAGCCGAGACAGAGGCCGTTACCGATGCTGTTTGGCCAATTTTCCCGCTGAAAGTTGTGGCGGAAAGGGTAACCGTTGGAACAGGGAATGTTTCCTCCTTATCCTTACAGGAGTACATGGTAAGGGATGCCGTTGCGAGCAAACCCATAAAAAAAAGATAGAGAACTTTGTTGGACTTCATTGTAAAAACAATTTTGTTTGTGAAAAATATGTTGATTGATTGATAGGCATTACATGGTTATAAAACGTTGGCAATCGGGGTATGAAACAAGCGTAGGGGTCCATTGTTTTCTCCGGACAGCACGCCATTTCTACCCGAAATCAATCGGATAGACACTAAGCTCTCCCCTACCCCATCTACCCAAAAGCCGCTGCGTGCAGCACCCTGTCTGCTGAA
>JBIPOY010000069.1:0-10898 GCA_044378705.1 Saprospiraceae bacterium | reverse complement strand
TGACCGGAGTCTCCAAAAATTCACTTCATCTGACAAAAAATAGCCGAATTTTGTCTCAGGGGCCACTACCTGAGTGGGATGTCAGAAAAATTAAAAAAGTGGACAAGCCCTAGCGTGTACGGGGGGTACCGGCACCTTTGTCCATGTTGTAGCAATTTCTATGCCACCTCGGCCACGGGAAGCTGTTTCAAAGGGTGAAATGTTCCAATCATAACTCAACCCTATCTTCCAGTTGTTGCGCTCAAACTGCAATGCCGGTATTATTGCGTCACCGCCACGATAGGCACATGAAAACTGAATATTGCTTTTGTTGGCCACTTCGGTTGTGAGTATTTGTCGGATACCTGCTCCAAAGACCACTTCCCGAGCACGCGCCATCCGTTGCCAAACAGCAAAACAAACGAGGTCTGTGCTTTCTTTCACTTGCCAGTACGAGGTTGAATAAACCGAAGTTCTAAGGGGTAATACGACCGTAGCCGCTCCAAAGTTTACGACCGGCTTATTCAAATGTGATACGCCGACACCAACATCCAAACAACTGCGGGTTTTGGCTGATTGATAATGCCATTGCCCTCCGGTGGAGAGGGACGGCACAAACCCGGAAGAATGGTTGAATGTTTCACCGGTAGCCAAACTAGGGTCAAAAGCGTCTCCACCCCACTGGTTTTTAAAGGTCAATTTGCTGCTGTTGAAACTTCGCTGTACGAATGCCGCGCCAAAACCCAGCGATACCGAATGGTTTTTATTCAGCGCGTGGGCAACCCCTGCCGTGGCGCCAGCCTGTGCCCACGCCAACCCGCCATCCCCCGCCCGATCATGCTGAAGGACTAGTCCAACCGATAAAACGTTGTGCTCGTGCGCTACCGCCTTCCACTCTACTGACCCACTCGAAGTTTCATACGCTACCGGCACCTTTTCCCACTGACTTCGATGCAGACCAGCAACCCGAAGGGTGCCCTGAAACAGGCCCGTAGCCGCCGGTGATAGGTGTAGCGGTTGAAGATAAAATTGTGAAAAGTGCAAATCCTGGCCAACGACCGTTGACCCAACCGCCAACACCAAGGCTATCGGCAATAGTGTTGAAAAAACCACTCGACAGGAGAATTGCGAACAATACATAGCTTTTTTAGACTAATAAATGGTAAGGTTGGTCGTAAAGATAGTTACTGTAAGGCCTTGTTATCGCTACATTTCTACAACCCCTGCCTAAAAAAAACGCTCCAACTCACACATTTGCAGTTTACCCCATCCCTTTTCAACCTATTTTTGCCGTATGAATCAAGGATATACTTTTGAAGTCTGCGCGGTCAACATACAATCTGCTTTGGCAGCACAAGCGGCTGGAGCACATCGGATAGAACTTTGTTCTGCCTTGGACACGGGGGGCATTACCCCTTCTCCCGGGCTTATCCACGCTGCTGTGGAGGCGCTAGAGATACCGGTCAACGTGCTTATTCGGCCCAGAGAAGGCGATTTTTGTTACAGCAACCCCGAATTGGAAATTATGCTAACCGATATTCGGTATTGCCTGACAGCCGGCGCACACGGGGTTGTGGTGGGCGCCTTGGATGCCACCGGCGGACTTGACGTGCCCGCCTTGACGGCCATGCGAGATGCCGCAGGAGGCATGGAGTTGGTATTGCACCGAGCCTTTGACTTTTGTACCCATCCGGCAAAGGCCTTGGAGCAAGTCATCGGCTTGGGCTTCGCGCGAATTTTGAGTTCCGGGCAATCGAATTCCGCGTTTGAAGGTCGTTTTACTTTACAGGAAATGGTGGCCATCGCAAATGGACGCATCGATATCATGCCCGGAGCGGGCATTGACGCGACCAACATACGCGAAATTGCAACGACAACCGGCGCTAAGGCGTTTCATTTTACTGCCAAAAGAAAGATAGATTCCCGGAAAAAAAATGCTATTCCGGGACTGGACGCCGCATACTGGGAGAGCGATAAAGCCCTGATCCGCAAGATCATGGACGCCGTCAGAAGGGATTAAACCATTTCAACCGTTTGGCGTTTACCAACCAAGTTCACGCCTCTTAATTCGAAAATACTACACCACCCATGCACGAATACGCTCCCATTCCCCAGCCGGGAAAAGTGAAATTTAATACCACCGTTGGTGACCCCATTCAGGTTCAGCTGTACACCTTAAAAAATGGGTTACGCCTTTTTTTATCTGTCAACAAGGAAGAGCCGCGGGTGTACACGGAAATTGCCGTGCGAGCAGGCAGCAAACACGATCCGGCCGACACCACCGGACTGGCGCACTACTTCGAACACATGATGTTCAAGGGCACCGACCGGATTGGATCCCTCGACTGGCCCAAAGAAAAAGCCCTGTTGGATCAAATTGAACAAAAATTTGAAGCGCACCGCCTCGAACAGGACATAGATAAAAAGAAAATATTGTACGCCGAAATTGACCGTCTCAGCTTTGAGGCCGCCAAACTGGCTGCTGCCAATGAATACGACAAATTAGCGAGTGCCATCGGTGCAAAGGGTACCAACGCCTATACCTGGGTGGAACAAACAGTTTACATCAACGACATCCCTTCCAACGAATTGGAGCGCTGGTTTGCCTTGGAAAGCGAGCGCTTCCGCAGGCCTATTCTTCGCCTGTTCCATACGGAGCTGGAAACCGTTTTTGAGGAGTACAACATCAGCCAAGACAAAGATTTCCGTAAGACCCTGAAGGCCATGCAGGAAACCCTGACCCCCTCTCACCCCTATGGCACCCAAACAACCCTGGGGCGCGGCGAAGACCTGAAAAACCCTTCTCAAACCAATATATATAATTTTTTCGATCAGTATTATGTCCCGAACAACATCGGTATTGTCATGTCGGGCGATTTTGATCCGGAAAAAGTAGTACAAATGGCCGAGCAGTATTTCGGTGGCTGGCAAGCCCGAACCATTCCGCCCTTCCAGTTTGAAGACCAACCGCCGCTCACCACCCGTATCCAACGGGATGTGTATGGCAATGAAGCCCCTTGGATCGAAATGGGGTGGCGTTTCCCGGGGGCAAAGTCTGAAGAGGCGGCCATGCTGCCCTTGGTGGCCGGAATCCTGCACAATTATCAAGCAGGATTGTTTGACTTAAACCTAATTCAGCAACAGGTATTACTCGAAGCACACGCCTATCCAAGGCCCTATGAGGATTTTAGCAGCCTGCTTTTACAAGCCAAACCACGCGAAGGCCAAACCCTGGAAGAGGTCGAAAACCTTCTGCTCGAACAGATTGACAACCTGCGACACGGTCGTTTTGAAGACTGGTTGCCGGAGGCCGTACTGAAAGACCTCAAGTTGTCAGAAATAAAATCATTTGAAAAAAACCAGGGGCGTTCAGGAGCCATTACCGGCGCATTCGTACTCGGTATTGAGTGGCCTGATTTCGTACAACGGTGGAAAAAATTGGGCAGTTTGACCAAAGCAGACATCGTAGCTTTTGCCCAAAAACACCTGCGCACCGACAACTACGCTGTGGTGTACAAGCACCAGGCGGAAGACAACTCGGTCATGAAAGTGGATAAACCGGCCATCACCCCCATCGAAGTGAATCGCGAGGGCGTTTCAGATTTTGCGCAGAGTTTTTTACAGAAAAACACCCCGGATATTGAAACATCGTTCGTTGATTTTCAAAAGATTATAAAAAAATCGATGGTTTCAAAAAATGTAAAACTGCGGGCCGTACAGGAGAAGAAAAGTGAACTTTTTCGCCTGCATTACTGCTTTGATATGGGAAAACTGGCCCTTCGGCCATTGGGCGTGTTGGCCGGTTACCTTCCGTTTTTGGGCACCTCGACCTTGACGCCCACCGCCGTCCAACAGGCGTTTTATCGCTTGGGCCTGCATTTTTCAGCCAATTGCCAAGAAGACCATTTCTACCTCACCTTGAGCGGATTAGAAGAAAGTTTTGAGCCCGGCGTTGCATTGTTAGAAACACTTTTACAAGATGCACAACCAAACCAGACCGCACTTGACAACCTCGTAGCCGATATATTACTCCGGCGCGTCAATTCCAAAACCGATAAACGGACGGTATTGGGAAAAGCGATGGTCAGTTATGCTAAATTCGGACCAAAATCTCCCTTTACTGACAAGTTGTCTGCGGAACAATTAGCAGCATTGAAACCCGAAGATTTGACAAGTCTTTTGTCCGATTTAACCACTTTCAAGCACGATGTGTTCTATTTTGGTGCAAAAACCGCCCGTAACGCTTCAGATATTATTAAAAAATACCACCCCGCTGAGGCCGGACAAAAAAAAGTCATCCCAACCAAAAAATACAAAGAACTGAGTGTCTCAAAAAACAACGTCCTGTTTGTTCATTTTCCAACCGTACAAGTGGAGCTCCTCCTGCTCTCAAAAGGTACCCCCTCTTTCAATCTGGATGAATTTGTTTTTAGTGAGTGGTACAACCAGTACTTTGGATACGGACTTTCAAGCATCGTGTTTCAGGAAATACGAGAATCAAAAGCACTTGCCTACTCTGCTTACGTGCACGCCGGCAACCCGTCAAAGAAAAATAAGGCACACTGGCTGCAAGGCTATGTTGGCACACAACCCGACAAGCTCCGCGATGCCGTAGAAGCCTTTCAGACAATTATTGAAGAGATGCCCGTGTCCTTACCACAAATGGAAACAGCCCGGCACAGCGTACTCAAACAGATCGCAGCAGGGCGTATTACACGCTCAGAACTGTTCTGGACCTGGCGCGCCAACCGCGACAAAGGATTCCCAAACCGCGACCTCCGGGAAGATACTTACCGCACCTTGGAAATCGCTACTTCTGACGACCTTCTGAACTTCCATCAGATGCACGTGAAGGGCCGTAATTATACATGGCTGGTGCTTGGAGACCGTCAAAGTGTAGATTTTGCATACCTACGGACGATAGGCAAGGTACGAGAACTCACTTTGGAGGAGATTTTTGGTTACTAATAGGCCCGTTGTTTACATAAAACAGGGTACACAGCGAGCAATACGCGGTGTACCCTGTTTTATGTCTATAAGCAACTGTGGGCAACCAATGTGCCGTAAATATACGGTTGTAAAGAAGGCAACTACATCGGTCGCCGCCTCACCTCAGTATTTAAAGGTACTAATTAGAAGATAACTTCACCACTTTTCGGACGTACGTCTTATCGCCAAGGTGTACTTGCAGAAAGTAAATACCGGAAGTAATATTGGGCAAATCAAAGCGACACAAGCCTGGACCTATTGTTTTTTTAGGTAAAATAATGGCCACGTTTCGGCCTGTCTCATCCGTCATTTCCACCATCAATGGTGTTGGCTTAAACAACTCAATATCCAAAGTCGCCTTGCTATAATAAGGGTTTGGGTATATTTTAAGGTCAATCTGCTCCGATTTCAGGCCACTTCCGGCCAGCAGTAACTCCTCACTGCGCTTTGCTCCACCGTGTTTCAATGGTTCAGCAGCAGCGATCGTCATACCGGAAGTCTCGTGGTCCTTAGACGACCACAACAGGGCATGAATCAGGATGTTAGTGGAAACAATTTCATCAAAGTAATATTCTACACCGAGGTACATAATTTTCCCGGAACCCACCGGTTTGTACCCAATAACCGGATACCCGCCTACATCTGCCAACGTAACAAATCCCGGGTCTGAGATATCCAACGGATAAGCATAATTACTGAGGGTCACATCGGTGACAATACCTTGAAAAACAGGGTGCTCCGGGTGGATAGCGTGAAGGGGAATGTCTTTTGAAAAATACCCGTAATCCAGCTCAAAAAGTCCAAACTGCCGCAGCACTTCATATTCATGGGTGCCGGTAAAAACAACTGAACCTCCCGATTGTACAAACTGATTCAGGGCTTTGCAATAAGATTTTACGATGCCTGATTCCGCTGCAGACGCATATGCAATGACCACTGCGTCACTACCTGCCAAAGCCTTCGATAATTCATCAACCGTGCCTTCCGTAAAATCAGCAAAAACGGTCTTGGGCAAATAGCGTTGAATGATTCTTCGCACTTTCTCATTGTATGCGCTGCCGTACGAGCTATAATCAAGCATCAAAATGCGCAATTTCACGGTGGTATCTACCCCTAATGACTCCTCCGCCGCATCCAATAGAGGTGCGCGGTGAAGTTCGGGGTGAAACAGTCGATCCAACGTGGAATTGTATATCGAGGTATGATCGTCAATAGAAGGGCCTCCTATCTGAAATGACGACAGGCTAAGCAGACAAAAAGTTAAAAATACGGTACGTAAAGTGCGGAACATCGATGCCTATTGGGTTATTTGATCGCATGTACTAAAAGGTAAAACGCAGTATCAGCCCTGATTGTACAAAATGGGATGGCAAAAATACGGGTTTTATCGTTCTTCTACCCAAAAAAATGGGCTTTTTTTGAACTGAACACCATAAAAAAAGCTGTCCGGGTGGTGTGCACCCGGACAGCCCAGACTGAAACGTTTAAATACGTGGCTTATTTGCCGGCAACCAAAGAAATTTGAAGATCAAATTCGTCGTAGATGGTTTTGTCGCCCAATCCGTCAAAGAAAGAACCCGATCCGTAGCGGATATTGTACTCCGAGCGGTCAATGGTAACTTTTCCACCAGCAGTTACGGTACCGTTTGCCTCAACCGCATTGGCGAGAAATTTCACTTCTTTGGTCGTTCCTTTCAGGATCAAATTACCAATGATCTTGTAATTTCCTTTGCTATCTTGGGGTATTGCGCGTGTGATAACAAACGTTGCAGTTGGGTTGGTGGCAACGCCGAGAAAGTCGTCCGACTTGAGGTGCCCGACCAATTTGCCTGCATATTCACCCTCAAGGTCTGTGCAATTGATGGAATTCATGTCCATTTCAAAGGTGCCGCTGGTCAAAACACCATTGTTGAATTGTACCGAGCCACTCTTTACCTTCACGGTACCAGTGTGCTTACCGGTCACTTTGTAACCTGTCCAAACCACTACACTGGATCCGAGATTAACAGGGTAATTCTTTTGGGCCTGAACAGACACCACTAAAAAAGCGAACATTGAAAGAAAAAATAGTTTTTTCATACTGAAAAAGTTTTTAGATGTAAAAAGTGAAGAACAAAGGTAAGAACAATGAATCGAAAAAGATGTTCAAGATATAAATGTTAAAACACTTATTATTTTTATTACGGTTTGGGAGGTTGTATCTAAGACAATAAGTCATTGTCTTGGTCTACCCCGATGGAGGGCCGCACCAGTGGTTAACGTTGGTTGAAATATTATTTTTTTGGTCTCCGAAACAATAATTGGCGAGATTGAAGCCAAACATTCAAATTCCATTCGATTTTTTCAGATAAGATTTTTTTTTTGGAGAGAAGCGGTGTACCTTTGCGGCTCTTTATTAGAAAGGCACTCAAATTTTTGATACAATGAAAGAATTGGAAGCAATCCAGTTTGTACATGACCAACTGCTAACGAAATCGAAGCTCCCTGCATTTAAAACGGGAGATACCATCGTTGTTACTTACAATATTGTGGAGGGCGATAAAAGCCGCGAGCAAGATTACCGTGGTGATGTTCTACAAATTAAAGGCCATGGCCTTACCAAATCATTTACCGTTCGCAAAATGTCCCACGGTGTAGGGGTTGAGCGTATTTTCTCCTTCTCCAATCCCAATATTGCGGGTATTGAAGTGGTAAAACGCGGTAAAGTACGACGCGCTCGTCTATTCTACCTCCGTGGTTTGGTGGGTAAAAAAGCGCGTATTAAAGAACTGAAATTCTCTTCTGCCAACCGATAAGGCTGGCTTTGGTTTTTGAAAGGCCGCCCGGGTAATCCCTGGCGGCCTTTCCTTGTTGGGTGTCACTATAATAACTGTTGGGCGTTTTATACGTGCCGTTGTAGTTTTCTAAACGGGATGTTTCATTGGCTATAATTTGCTTGGCGATGGATACGACCGACCAAGTGGGCCGAATACACATCGTTGAGATGCAAGTAGTAGCTGTCAAAAACGGGTTTTGTTATTAGATACCGGCGTAACAAGCTCAATGTTGCCGCTTAAAACTCTTTTCATACGTTTCCCAGGGCACTCTTTTGTGGCTATCAGAACCAAAATACTGGAGGATGACCTCCAATTTGTCGGCATCTTGGTACCCCGGCACCGGCTGGATGAGTGTTTGATTTTCGTCTAAAACAACTACGGTTGGAAAAGACAGTCGATTGTTCAGCCAAAGGGCTGCCAGTTCATGGTACCCACGGCTGCCATTTTTCTGAAAACGATACACTTTGTCTTTGAAAAGTATGTCCTGATTTTGCTCCGCGTTAAATTTGACGGGGTAATAATGGTTGTTGAGATAATTGGCAACGTCGGGCTGGACAAAAGTAGTACTGTCCATGTGTTTGCACCATCCGCACCAATCGGTGTAAACGTCCACAAATATTTTTCGTTTTTCACTTCTACTTTTTTCGATTGCCTCTTCGAGAGACATCCAATGCACGGTAATTTTCTGTACTATTTTCACCGTACTGACCTTTTTGATGGGCCTTGCCGATGCTCCGGGGGCTTTGACGGGAGGGGCAGCACTGTTTCGCAGGGAAGTTGGAGAAGGGCTCAAACCTTCGCTGCGGGAAGCGGCGCTGGTTGCAGCAGCAGGCGCGACGGTACGTGTTTCCGAGGCTGCTGATTTTGGAGTATGGATGCCGGTGAAGCCTGATTTGGGGGTAAGCACGGTACGATTGGGTGTTTCGACCTTCCCGTTGGGCCGTGGAGCCGTTTGCGCAACAGCGTAGTGCGCGGCCACCAGAACAGTAATACAAGAAAAAGAGAAGATACGCATAGCCAAATTCATTTCAATCGCGTGGTTATCAGTGTACAAATGTAGCGATTCTGTAACAGGATACGGGCCATCCGACACCTCTCAAAGGGCAACTTTAAAAGAACTTTAACCGCTTTCTACCATTTTTCGAGGGCGCGGTGCTCATAGCGTTTCATTTTGTCCAACAAATCGGTAATATTGTCTGAGATGATACAAAGGTGGCGATTTTGCGGGCGAAGAAATCCGTTCTCAACCATTGTATCGAGCATTTGTATCAGTGGCTCATAATACCCATTCACGTTCAGCAGACCTATGGGGCGCTGATACTGTAGTAATTGCGCGAGGGTAAGGGCTTCAAAATGTTCATCAAGGGAGCCATAGCCTCCTGGCAACGTGATGACTCCGTCTGTTCCCTCAATCAACAATTTTCTGCGTTCTGACATGGTTTCTACAACGACCATCTCTTTCACACCGGGATGTCCCAGCTCTAGGCTGTTCAATTGGTGGGTGATAATGCCCGTAATAGCGCCACCACTGGCCAAAACAGCGTCGGCCAAAACGCCCATAAGCCCCACACTGCCGCCGCCAAAGACTACATGGATACTGCGCTCCGCAAGTACCCGCCCCAACTCGGTCGCGGCTTCCTCAAAGCAGGGTTTATTTCCCTTGTTGGCGCCACAAAAAACTGCGATTGATTTCATGATATTGTATCGTTCTAAAAGAGGGTGAAATGGTTACTTATAGCATTTGAAAGGGCGAATATCCGTCATAACTGACTTGTGGGGGATGTTTTTTTAAAAGAATGTGTATTTCCGTAGATTTACCACGCTCCTCAACCGTAAAACAATACCCATTTCCCTGCGTTGAAGGAAAGAATCATCAACCCAATTTGTCATGAATATTCGAGGACCGATCGCACTTTTCATTGTTTTTTCTCTTTTTTCCTGCGAAAAAAACCCGGTATTGCCCGAGCCGGAACCCGTCTTTGAAATCTTGGTGCGCAACGAATTCGATGCTTTGGACGCACATTTTGCTGTTTTTATCAGCGACCCCACTACCGGCACAACCAAGGCTTTTCGCTGGGTGCCCGAGCATGATACCATCCGTTTACAGGTACCCAACAGTACCTCAACAGATGTATTTGACTGTACCGTGGTGAAAATAACGACCGTGAACGCTCCCGGAACCGGTATCAGGGATACTTTGTTGGCCCTGACCACCTATACAAATCTTGCAACACTGGCATCCATAAACCTCCGTAATACAACATTCCAGCGGGCGTCGTCTGTTCGGTTTTCCCTCACCGGAATGAACACCTTGGATAGTATCGTGGTGCCGGATGCGTATGCCATCACGAAGCCGGAAGCGAGCAACAACTTCACCGGGGAATACTGGTGTTATCATACAGGACAAAGCTGGATTCGGGTGCTGGCAGACGGAAGTCCCTTTTGGCGTTTTATCCGCTTTAACAATATCAACGGAGAAACCCTGGAGGCAAATACGCTCAACGTGAACCTTCTCCTTCCCATTTTGGCGCCTCCACTACAACTAAATTTCCCGTTTGTTGCAGATTGGAAATATCAAGTAGATGGTATGGTTGATACCGCAAATCTTCAGTTTTTTCCGCTCAGTCAGCCCCTGCGCCCTCCCGGAACCTATGTTCCCTTCGTTGATGTGGCGGATATCTTCGAGCCCGTAAACAATGATCTTTTCAATCCAAACCGGCCTTACAACGGGCTTCGCATTCAATTGCAGGGGACAGAAGCTGCTGTTGGCGGATATACGTACCGCAGTGATCACTTTTACAGCGCTATGCCGTCGGTTTTGCCCATTCCTAATTTTGACCTGGCGCCGACAACCCTGTCAGACCAGCGTCTGTTTGCGGTTCAATGTATCGGAAATTTTGATCTGTTGGCTTTTTCGCGCACCCGAAGTGGATACAACATCCACCAAACCATCCACTGGGAGGTGCTGACAAAACCCCGTGTTGGTATTCTCAGCTACCGCCTGCCGGATGTACCAAGTCCTCTGGCCGGTGTATATCCGCCTCTAAAAAACTATGCCTTCAACGCCGGGGTGCTCGCCAGGGCTGAATCCTACGAAAAGGGGCTTTCCTACGA
>JBIPOY010000378.1:0-3758 GCA_044378705.1 Saprospiraceae bacterium | reverse complement strand
CCATTTTTTGCCAGACGAAGCGATTTCCCGCCGCGCTTGGTGTTTTCACCAAGTACAAACGACGGAGTGCGTGAAATATCTTGGAAAAATAACAATAAGGCGGCCATTTCTGACCTATATTTGGCATTTCAGCGAATAGTCACCCCGATTCGAGGCACTAATGCGAAATCACGACAATCGGGGCTCTTAACAATCACTTCAACGCTAAGAAGCGCCACTCACTCCGCCGTATGCGCTTGGTGAAAACACCAAGCAAGGCGATTGAGATGATCGTGGCGAACACCAAGCAAGGCAGAATACTCAACAAAATATAATGGCCAAACAAAAAACAACCACGGAAGAACCTTTAGAAAAACAATTGTGGAAGACCGCAGACAAACTCCGCAAAAACATTGACGCTGCCGAATACAAGCACATTGTGTTGGGGTTAATCTTCCTGAAATATATTTCTGATGCTTTTGAAGAACTATATGCAAAACTGAAAGCAGACGAAAAAAACGGTGCAGACCCCGAAGACAAAGACGAATACAAAGCAGAAAATGTATTCTTTGTACCACAGGATGCCCGATGGAATTACTTGCAATCGAAAGCGAGACAACCCGAAATTGGAAAGTTTGTGGACGAAGCAATGGATGCCATTGAAAAAGAAAACGCTTCCTTGAAAGGGGTATTGCCTAAAGTGTTTGCCCGACAAAATTTGGATCCAACCAGTTTGGGCGAACTGATTGACTTGGTTGGAAACATTGCCCTAGGCGATGCCAAAGCACGAAGTGCCGATGTGCTCGGACACGTTTTTGAATATTTCCTGGGTGAGTTTGCCCTTGCTGAAGGTAAGAAAGGCGGACAGTTCTATACGCCTAGAAGCGTTGTAGAATTATTGGTTGAAATGTTGGAGCCCTACAAAGGGCGTGTGTTTGACCCTTGTTGTGGTTCGGGTGGTATGTTTGTTCACTCCGAAAAATTTGTAACCGAACACCAGGGAAAAGTAAACGACATTTCCATCTACGGACAAGAGAGCAACCAAACCACCTGGCGACTGGCGAAAATGAACCTGGCTATTCGGGGCATTGACAGCTCACAAGTGAAATGGAACAACGAAGGTTCTTTTTTGAACGATGCACACAAAGACCTGAAAGCCGATTACATCATTGCCAATCCACCTTTTAACGTGAGTGATTGGGGCGGTGATTTAATGCGAACCGACGGACGCTGGCAATATGGAACACCGCCCACCGGCAACGCCAACTTTGCCTGGATGCAACATTTTATCTACCACCTGGCGCCCAACGGACTGGCAGGGGTGGTGTTGGCAAAAGGGGCTTTGACTTCTAAATCATCGGGAGAAGGCGACATCAGAAAAGCATTGGTTGAAAACGGTTTTATTGATTGCATTGTAAACCTGCCCGCCAAGTTGTTTCTAAACACACAGATACCTGCAGGCCTATGGTTTATGAACCGTAACCGAAAAGGTAGCAATGGTTTCAGAGACCGCAGCAAGGAGATTTTATTCATTGATGCCCGAAACCTGGGACATTTGATCAACCGCAGAACCAAAGAACTTTCGCAAGAAGACGTTGAAAAAATTACCAGCACCTACCACCAATGGAGAAACCTCGACGGCAACTATGAAGACATTGCAGGCTTCTGGCCGCTGCACCGATCAGCAAAGTAAAAGAACTCGATTATGTGCTTACTCCTGGCAGATATGTGGGCTTGCCCGATGACGAAGATGATTTTGATTTTGCAGAACGCTTTGCAAGCCTAAAAGCCGAACTTGAAAAACAGATTGCAGAAGAAGATACGTTGAATAAGATAATCCTTAAAAACTTAAAAAAGATTGAACAATGAGTACACAAGACATACGTTGGCAACAACGGTTTAGCAATTATGTGAAAGCTTTTTTTAAGTTGGAAGAAGCTGTTAAAAAAATTAACGAGGAGTATCAAATTGAAGAAGACGGCACCATTGATGAAGATGACTTTTTAGATGACATCATCAAAGAAGGACTGATACAACGCTTTGAATACACCCATGAGTTGGCTTGGAATGTGATGAAGGATTTTTTAGAAAACGCTGGAAATAATAATATCTTCGGATCTAAAGATGCTACTAAAGAAGCATTTGCTGCGGGCATAATTACGAATGGCGATGTTTGGATGGATATGATTAAGAGCCGAAACAAAACATCGCATACGTATAATGAAGCAACAGCTGATGATATTTTCCTAAAAATAGTACATCAATATTATCAGGAATTTAATCAGTTTAAAAACCGCATGGAAGCATTACGAAGTGGAGAACAAGGAAAATTATTATGATGTTCGGATTAAAAACAGAGACCATAAAAGCTATTCAGGAAGTATTTGCAAAGTATCCTGAGGTGGAAAAGTCAATTTTGTATGGCTCAAGGGCAAAGGGAAACTACCGCCCCGGCTCAGATATTGACCTGACTTTATTAGGCGAAAAACTAACCCTGACGATCCTTCAAATAATTGAAAATGAATTAGATGACCTGCTCTTGCCCTACAAAATAGATTTATCTGTCTTTCACCAAATAGGAAACCCTGATCTGGTTGCGCATATCGAAAGAGTGGGACAAATCTTTTATCAAAAAGAACATGTAACCGGTTAGGTGGCACGCTGTCTGGCCCAAAAAGGCACATTTTTTCGTCTCAGACGCGACCACGCTAACCAGTTACCTAAAAAATCATGGAATTGGAACAACTGCATAAAGATGCTCCGCCAAAACTGCGACAACTTGTCGCAGTTTTAGGGCGAAAGCAAAACAACAAGTTATAGAAACCCAAAACTGCAACGCTGCGTAGCAGTTTTGGCGGCACAATTAAGGTCAAACGCATCAACCTGTAAAAATCAAGTTATATCTATGGCAAAAGATATTTCACAGCAACACAACAACCTGTTTGAACAAATCAAACAAACAGACGAACAAGGAAACGAATTCTGGATGGCTCGTCAGTTATCTAAAGTACTCGAATACACAGACTTCCGCAATTTTACAGCAGTCATTGAAAAGTCAAAAGAAGCCTGTAAAAACAGCGGATAGGACATAAAATACCATCTCGTTGAATCCAACGAGATGGTTTCCATTGGGTCGGGTGCAGAAAGAGAGATGCCCAGTTACAAGCTATCCCGCTACGCCTGTTACCTGATTGTCCAAAATGCCGACCCAGGCAAAGAGGTGGTGGCATTGGGATAAACCTATTTTGCGGTGCAAACCCGCTTGCAGGAAATACAGCAAATGCAACAATACAATCAGCTCAGCTCCGAAGACGAGAAACGATTGTTCCTGCGCAATGAAATGGCCAAACACAACACCCAATTGGCCGCCGCAGCCAAACATGCCGGAGTGATCGAACCGCTGGATGATGCCATTTTTCAAAACCACGGCTACATGGGCTTATACGGCGGACTGGGCGCGGTAAGCCTCCCACCAACCCCATATTGCCTATACGGCACCTTTAACCATTATACCGCATAACCCATTTTATGCCAGGGGTTTCCAGTACGGCGGCAGTAATTCTGACAGTTGCGAAGGTTTAGTAAAAGTAATCCTGTTGAGCACATCATTGAGCCATTCTACCGGATTGACTTGGTGGTGTTTACAGAGGGTAAATAAGGTGTAGAGCATGGCCGTACGCTGTGCGGCTTCATGACTTCCGGCAAACAGGAAGTTTTTTCGACCGAGTGCTACGGGTCTGATGATGTTTTCGACCAGATTATTGTCTATTTCTATTGCG
>JBIPOY010000068.1:0-10914 GCA_044378705.1 Saprospiraceae bacterium | reverse complement strand
TTTTCCGCCATACTTCGCAGATTTTTTTGACCGTAGCGCTGCTACGGCCTACAAAAATCCGCTTCGTCTGGCAAAAAATGGTCACTTTTTTGTCTCAGACGCGACCACGCTAACCAGTTACTTAAAATCAAATATTTGCCATCAATCAAATCACCGTCTATATCCTGTAATGGTAGAAAACACAAACAGACGATCTGGGCATACCGAACCATTATAGATATGACCACCCAAGTAGTTACGAATACGTAACACGTTACCCTCCATCGGCAAAAGCGTCAGGGGGTAGTGCTAGCAACCGGCAAAATTTTACCGTTGAAAAAAGCGCGGCCATTCAAACTGAAGTCGCCAATAAACGCCGCCATTTGTTCGCTGTTCATATCAGCCGTGTAGTTGGGGAACGCCCTTCGAAGCATTTCCGTGTCCACGGCCCCCAGCGCAAGACAATTGACGTGAATACCGGTTGTTTTTAGCTCTTCTGCCATACATTCCGTTAGGTTGGCAAGCGCAGCTTTACTGGCACTGTAGGCTGAGAGGCCCGGAAATTTAGAGGAGCCCTGTACTCCGCCCATACTACCGATGTGAACAATATGCGCAGCACCACTGCGGTGCAACAGCGGCAACAAAGCTTGGTTGATCTTCACAACAGAAAACAAGTTGACGTCAAACACCTGTTGCCAATCCTCTAAATCCGTTGTTTCAAAGGGCTTGTTGACCAGCACACCGGCGTTGTGAATCAATACATCAACTTGGTTAAAAAAAGTTGAAACCTGTCTGTGAATGGTTTCAGCCGTTGCCGTCGCGATGTTGAGCACCTCCACCCTCAGTCCGGGAGCGTCTAGGGCCACCAAGGCGGAGATGTCTCGGGAACAAGCCCAAACACGGTGTTCAGGAAACGTTAAAAAGTGGCGCACCAAAGACAATCCGATGCCCTTTCCGGCACCCGTGATGACAATATTCATAAATTTTCGATACTAATTTGTGTGTAAAAACTTAGGCGGTCGCGTCTGAGACAAAAATTGGGCCTTTTTGGGCCAGACAGCGCTTCACCTAACTGTTACTTTGTGTAAACATAGGAGATTTATTTCAATACAACCCATCCTCCGTGGGTCGGACAGCGGCTCTACCATTACCCCGATCAAGGTTAAGCACCGAGGTCAAACAAATATTGTACTTTTGTGTTTGAAAAAGAACTAAAAATGTATTCTTTCGAAACTGAAATACGGGTTCGCTATGGCGAAACCGACCAAATGGGGTATCTCTATTATGGTAATTATGCCGAGTATTATGAGGTTGGGCGAGTAGAGACGATACGCTCGTTGGGCGTTACCTACAAGGCTTTGGAAGAGGAATACGGCATTTGGCTTCCGGTGGTCAACTTAGAGATGCGTTTTATTCGTCCGGCCTACTATGACGACCTGATTACCGTACGCACAGAAATTCGGGAATTGCCCAATGAATATATCACGTTCCATGTTGAATTGTTTAATGTGCAAAAAAAAAGAATCAACGCAGGGCGGGTGAAGCTCTGTTTTTTTGATGCCAAATCTAAAAAAGTAGTGCCCGCACCGGAATACTTATTGGAAAAGCTGACGCCGTATTTTTGATCTTTTGGTGGTCGCGTCTGAGACGAAAAAGTAGCGTTTTTTTGGGCTAGACAGCGCGCGTGCCAAGAGAAATTGCGATTTTTTGGGGGGGGGGTGACAAAACCCGCTCATAAACGGCCTGTTTCGTCGGTAATTGTACACAATATAACCATCCATTCATTTGAAACCAGCAAAATATCTCGACCAAATTAGCCGGTTTTTCACCCGCCACCCGGTTTGGTTGGGTCTGGTGCATTGGTCAAAAACACACTCTTTTCCGGGTTTTAAACGCATACCCCTCTTCAATCTGCTTGTATTCATAGACAAGGAGCTCAAAGCCGATGCCATACAGACCCGTGCAGACTCCATGGCCTTTAACTTTTTTATGGCTATTTTTCCAGCCATCATCGCACTTTTTACGCTCCTGCCGTACACCCCTTTTTATGAGATGACAGTCACTGTTAATGGTGGATCTACCCCATTTCAAGATTTATTGCGGAGCAACATCTCCGAAGTAATGCCCGGAGAAGCCGGTAATATGTTGTTTAGCACCATCAATGAAATTGCCACCAAACCACGGAGCGGCCTGTTTTCTGTCGGTTTTTTTCTGGCCATTTGGTTTGCCTCCAATAGCATGGTGTCTATGATAGAGGGGATGGAAAAGAATTACCGCAGCTTTAAACAGCGCAATGCATTGCAAACCCGCCTGGTTGCCATCCAACTCACGTTTCTGATTGGACTGGTATTGGTGGGATCCGTGGTTTTTGTGGTACTCGGCAACACCATTTTAGGATTTGTTTTCCACTATATCAAAGCTGATTTTCTGACGAGGATGCTGCTTTTTTCATTCCGTTGGGCGGTGGTGATACTACTGTTCTACACCACCTTTTCCACCATTTACCGCTTTGGGGCCTCCACCAAGCGTCGTATTTCTTTTTTCAATCCGGGGGCTATGCTGGCCACCATACTGTCTATTTTGACGTCCTGGGGATTCTCTTTTTATGTGGACAATTTTGGCACCTACAATGCCCTGTACGGCTCCATCGGAGCACTCATTGTCCTGATGATCTGGATACAACTCAACTGCATGATCCTACTGATCGGATTTGAGTTAAACGCAGGCATTACGGTACTGCGTGACCAGCGCTATGAACAAGAAAACGGTTAAACCCGGTTGATATGCAATAAAAAGAGCCACCCCGGTTTGCCCGGAGTGGCTCTTTTATTGTAACACAAGCGTACTGCATTGTTTGTTTGTAACTGGTTAGGTGGCGCTTTGTCTAGCCCCAAAAGGCCTTTTCCATCTTCTCAGATGCGACCACCGAAGAAGTTGCGATTTATTTCACGAACAATTCAAACACTACACGGCGATTTTGTTCGCGACCGGCAGCAGTTTTATTGTCGCCGGCAGGCTGGGTTTCACCCAAACCGGTGAACGTCATCCGAGTGGCTGCAACGCCTTTGCTCAAGAGATAGTCGTAGCAGCGTTTTGCTCGGCGCTGGGACAGATCTAGGTTGAGTTTATCATCTCCCTGGCTGTCCGTGTGGCCTGTGATACTGAGGCTGTACTCGCTGTACTGTTTCATGACCGATACGACCTCGTCGAGAACCGGCAGTGAATTGGCGAGGAGTACATCTTTACCAAGTTCAAACTGCACCAGTTTTACCGCGCGTTCCAGTTTGGCTTTGTCTTCTTTTTTAATTTCAGGGCAGCCGTTCAAGGCGGCAACACCGGGCTTTTCAGGGCAACGGTCATCGTTGTCGAAAATACCGTCGCCATCGGTATCCGGGCAACCTTTGTGGAGGGAACTGCCTTTTTTATCAGGGCAGGCATCATCTTTGTCGGCTACACCATCGGCATCGCGATCGGGGCAACCACCGGTTGCAGCGGGGCCTTTGGCGTCGGGGCACTTGTCATCTTTGTCAACGATACCATCGCCATCACGGTCAAGCATGGGGCAGCCGTTGTTGGCCGCAGGACCCGCCTCGAGGGGGCATTTATCATCGGCATCCTTGATACCATCGTTGTCGGTATCGGGGCATCCTTTAAACGCCGCAAGACCCTTTACATCCGGACAATCGTCTTCAGCATCGGTGATCATATCGCCATCTTTATCCGGGCAACCCATCATGGCTGCAACACCGGGTACATCCGGGCACTTATCATCTTTGTCTGCAATACCATCTTTGTCGCGGTCTGGGTTGGATGCTCCGAAATAGGTAACTAGTCCAACACCGTGGTGCCAGCTGGAGCGGTTGTCCAAAGAAAAACGGTATTGAGATTGTATATTGGCGTACAGATTGGGCATCAGCCGAATGTTAAAACCCACGGATGCCGGAATATTAACATCAAACTCCTTTGCATCAAAATTGTAGGTAGTACCCAAACCCAATGAAACGGTAGGATTGATAAGGGCTCCGTGGCGAAAGAGGTTGTTTTGAAGCATAACGTCTAGGTTACCTCCCAATTCATTTTTGCGGCCGGCGGCAAATTGTGCCACAGCTATTTTGGCCGGTACATACAGCCACGTGTGCTTGGATAAATTGTGGTTGTAACCAATTTCAAAACCTCGGCCTTCCACGTTGTCATACACATCGTTCCAGTCTTTCCAGTCTGGATTCGGGGTAACGTAGTTATACCAATTCTGACGAAAGGTGATCCCATCCGTAGGTTGTGCAAAAGCCCCCTGCTGCGCGAGTAGGATCACAAATGCCAAACAAAAAATAGTAAAAATTTGCTTCATATCAAGTTGATTTAATGTGTGAATTGGCAATGGGTGACCCAAATGTACAAACACCAGCAAAAATAGTATAATTAATATAGTCCGTTATTGTGTTTGTGAAAATACCCAAACAAGTTAAATGCGTTTTATATCAACATGTTTACAGCAAAAAACAACACAAGATAGACCCAAAGAAAATCGAGAAAATGCCAATAAACCGTCAACAAACGAAGCTTTAGCTGCTTTTCCGGATCAGAAAAGTAAACGAGTACGGTAACAGGATCCACCATTCGCTTCTTTGCAGCCCGGTAAAAAAGATACAAAAATGGAATACCCGCCACGACGTGAACGAGGTGAACAAAGGAAATTACGTACAAAAAAGCTGCTGTTGTGGAGGAACCCAAGTAGATGTTATTTTGAATCAACATCGTCCAGGCAATCATTTGCATGACCATGAAGACAACCGAAAGCTGGAGCGTACGCAACAAAAACTGCTGGTACCGTTCCGTTTCGTCGTTCAAATACGCCTTTTTTGCCTGCACCATGGCCCAACTACTGGCGAGCAAAACAACGGTGTTCAAGACAAACAACAACGGAACCTGTACCGGGGGAACACCATTGATGACGCGTATATACACATAAGATACCGTCAATGCCAAAAATAAAAAAGAAAGGCCAAACAGTAAAATGAACAACATGATACGCTTGGGGTGGAAAATCAATTCGTCTTTTTGCTCCATGATTATTTCTCTAAACAAGTTGTGTGTTGGGTTCCGAAAACGCGCTTACAGGGAGATGAGTCCTATGGCAACAACAGCCAAAAATATCCCAATCCAATTGGTTTTCGAAAGGCGTTCTTGAAACAACGCAACGGCTCCAATGGTTGTGGCCACAATGATGGATACATTGACGACCGGAAAAACAAACGAACCCTCCAGACCACCGTTGAGCGCCCAAAGCAAAAAAAGCATAGACCCATAGTTGGGTACACCGAGTATCATGCCCCCCCATACATTTTTCCAAGAAAAAACCATCCGACGGGTCATCCAGCCCCAAAAAGCCATTGAAAAACCCAAGATGCCCGCCGACCCAAAAACCGATATGATGAAGGTCGGGTCATTCATGTCGGTCAATCGCTCGTTTTGAACCCGTACAAACAATACTTCCAAGATGCCCGCCAACAACCACGTTAAAATGGGTAACCAAAGCAAACGGAGACCTTTTTGAGCCCCGGATTCAGGCACAAGCGACTTCCCCGAAGGCCAATTCACCAGCACAATGGCGAGCAACGCAAGCAAAAATCCAACCAACTTACCCATTCCGGACGACTCCCCATACACCAACACCGCAAAAGGTACCGTCATCAAAATAGACATCTTTTGCATGATCTGGCTGATGGTCACCCCAAAATACCTGACCGTGAGGGCCGTCATGTTAAAACCGCTGATGAATATAACCCCCAACACCAGCGCATAGGGCATCCACGGCGTACTAAAATCACCGGATGTGATTGGAAATCGGCCCAAATGCAACCAACCACAACAAAAACACGTCATGTAATTGAATATGATGGCTTGAAAACTGTCTACGCCAAATCGAACAAACAATTTGAAAATAAACCCCAATAGGACAGAACAAAAGACTGCCAAAAAAAGATAGAACATTGCGTTGTAATTTTGGCGGAAAGATAGGCTTAATTACCCTTGTACCTTGCTATACAACCATGCAACAAATTCGACTCCTCTCACTTCCGCTCTTTGTGGTTGGCCTTCTACTATCATGCCGCTCATCCAACGTGGCACACCGGAACACCCTGGCCAACCACTGTGAACCCTACGACCAATTTGCTTTTCAGCGTTCTTTTCCCGACCGCAATTTCGACTGGAGAGGCTGGAAAAACGCACTGACCTCCATCAATACCACCGCTGCTTACGAGGCCAGAATGGCCGACTGTGGGGGCAATATCACTGCCTGGACGGAGCAAGGCCCTGCCAATGTGGGCGCCAGGTGCAACTCCCTGGCCGTTAAGCCCGACGATGAAAATACCGTACTAGCAGGTTTTTCCGGAGGGGGTATTTTTAAATCCACCAACGGCGGCGTTCACTGGCGACCGGTGTTTGACGACCACTTGGAGCTGTGTATTGGTGACCTCACCTTTGATCCGAGCAACCCCTCGGTGGTGTACGCAGGGACCGGTGACCCCAATGTGCCCGCAATTGTTTTCAACGGCGATGGCGTGTACAAAAGCACCGATGCAGGGGAAACATGGCACTACCTTGGCCTATCGGAACAAGGGATCATTTCAAAAGTAGTTGTGCACCCGGCTGCGCCCAATATCCTCTTGGTGGCCGCCATGGGCAATCCATATATTCGTGACAACCAGCGCGGCATCTACAAAAGTACCGATGGGGGTACAAACTGGCAACAAGTCCTCTTCGTAAGCAACCAAGCCGGCGCCAGTGATTTGGTACAATCGCCCACCAACCCCAATGTATTGTATGCATCCTTCTGGGATCGGATCCGCAGCAATGTAGAATCTATTGTCTATGGCCCCAACGCCAAAGTGTATAAATCTGTTGACGGCGGCGATACGTGGACTTTGATGGGGGGTGGGTTGCCGACAGGCGTGATGGGGCGCACAGGGCTCGCCATTTCGCAACAGAACCCCGACAAAGCGTACGCTTTATTTGTGGATTCACTCTCTACTCCAGGTGGGTTGTACAAAACCGTAGATGGCGGCACCAGTTGGACTCCCGTCAACATCGGCTCCTTGGAGGATGCCTGCGGGGATTTTGGATGGTATTTTGGGAAAATTCGATTGAACCCCGTCAACGACGAAGACCTATACTTTCTGGCCATCCTCTTGTACCGAAAACAGGCCGGCAGCAACAGTTGGTTGGCGGCAGGCGGTGGGCATGCCGACTGCCACGACCTGGTTTTTACCCCCTCGGGGCGACGCTATTGGGCCAATGACGGTGGGGTATATCGGAATGACAACGGGTTAATTGCCTGGACAAAGTCAAAAAACCTGCCCGTGACACAATGTTATCGAACCACGTTCAACCCCCATCAACCCAACGTATATTGGGCTGGTGCGCAAGACAATGGCATACAGAAAGGGGTGGGCGGAGCCGGAATCAACAATTGGGCGCAGGTGTTTTCAGCCGACGGTTTTCGTTGTGCTTTTGATCCTGATGATCCCATGACTTTTTGGGTAGAGATCCAGAACGGCGCCGTCCACAAAACCAGTGATGGTGGTGCTTCCTGGCAGTTTGGAACAGCCAACTTCGGCTCTTCCGACCGATGTAACTGGGATGCGCCTTTTTTCATGAGTCGTTTTGGTACTACCAAGCTATTTGGCGCCACCTATCGAGCCTATGTATCCGCTGGCAGCGGTGGTTGGGGAGCCATTTCTCCCGACCTCACCGATGGGATTGTTTATACGCCCCGTTTCCACACTGTTTCTGCCCTTCAGGAATCACCGATATTGGCCGACAAATTGATGGCGGGAACATCGGACGGCAATGTCTGGCGGCGGGAACCAACCGGCACCTGGTTCAATATTACCGGCACCTTGCCCGATCGCTACGTCACCTCCGTACAACTTTCTACCACTCTCCCCCAGCGGCTTTTCGTCACCCATTCCGGTTTCCGAAACGATGAGTACATACCCCATATTCATCGTTCAGATGACAACGGAGCGCACTGGATTGACGTCTCCGGCAACCTACCTCAAATGCCGGTAAATGACCTTTTCGTGCTGCCCAACCATGCCGATTCCGTGCTGTTTGTCGCCACCGATGCCGGCGTGTATTACACCAAAAACGGGGGGGGGCATTGGGCGAGATTGGGTGGAAATATGCCCGTTATTCCCGTTTTTGACCTTGAAGAAAACCCTGTGCGCAAAGAACTCGTGGCAGCTACTTTTGCGCGGGGCATCTGGACCTTTCCGCTCGACTCCGTTTTTTTACAACAACCCGTTGTACGCGTCCAAGTTTCGGGTGCCATCACCACCGAAACCGGGGAAGGAGTGGGCAACGTAGCCGTAGACACCGGAAAAAGCACCTCAGATGGCACCTTTCTCATCAATGAAGTGGTAGGATGCACCGACTACACACTGGCCCCTTTCCGAAATGACAACCCCTTGAATGGATTGACCACGTACGACTTGGTGCTCATCAGCAAACATATCCTGGGAATAGAAGCATTGGGGTCCCCGTATAAAATGATCGCTGCCGACGCCAACCGATCCAATAGCATCACCACCTTTGACATCGTATCCTTTCGAAAACTAATCCTTGGTATCGATACCACCCTGGCAAACAATACTGCTTGGCGTTTTGTGCCCAAAAATTTCCTATTCACCAACAACAGCAATCCATTTATTGACACCTTCCCGGAGGTCATCATCACGCCACTCCAAACTTCGCCGGTTGAAGACCTCCTGTTCACTGCCATAAAGGTGGGCGATGTGAACAACAGCGCTGTGACAAACGCGCTTGGCCTGGTTTCGGAAAGAACGCTCGGCACAACACTACCGATGGTGTCGGATATAGCGTTTGAGGCCCATCAACATATTTCAGTGCCTTTTCGGGGTAATCTCGAGGATATTATCGCTTGGCAACTCACCTTACAGTTTGACACCGCTCAATTGGCTTTTGAATCCATTGAACCCCAATTGGCACACATTACGTCGGATAATTTTGGCACAACACACCTCCAACAAGGGCTCATCGCCCTATCCATCACAACGGAAGAACTGATTCAATCAGGCCAAACAACACTCTTCAACCTTGTTTTTAGAACTAAAAAATCGGGATATCTACACCAGGCCCTGCACATTAGCTCCTGGCCAACCCCTGCCTTGGCATTCGATGCAAAGGGCCAATCTTGGCAACCTGTCCTTTGGAACAACAACCCTCCGAACAACAACCCTATCTTTACCCCCAACCCTTTCGGAGACGGGGGAACGTGGTTTGATTTTCAACCGGCGGCTCCCGACAACCTTCCTGCTGAAGCGCTGTTAGAAATAATAGACATTCAAGGGAAAGTGTTGTTTGCTCGGCGCGTAACCACTGCCGATCGCGTCCACATTGATCGGTCTGTCTTCCCGCACGAAGGCATGTTTTTTTGGCGAATAAATGGTGGTCAAAAAGTTGGAAAAATTGTTTTCATCCTTTAAATTTGAGATAGATTTGTAATATCTCCCTAGATCGGTACCACTTGAATACATAAAAAAATTGCCGTTTACAATCAAATCGTTTGTTACAATACATTCAAAAACCAATTCATTCTACACAATTTACCACACTACATCAACCAAAATTTTTTTACAATGCGCCAGATATTATCCGCCTTCACTTTTCTTGCCATTGCCGCACTGTTGAGTTCCTTCCGACCAAACGTTGTTCAGGATGAATTCGGCAAAGCTGGTTACTATGCTGATGCCCTACACGGTCGGAGAACTGCCAGTGGGGAAATTTACGACAAAAACGAACTTACCTGTGCCCATAAAACGCTTCCCTTTGGCACCGCAGTACGCGTCACGAGGCTAGACAATCAAAAATCCGTGGTTGTGCGGGTCAATGACCGCGGCCCGTTTGTAGAGGGTTATGTTGTGGATATTTCGCGCCGCGCAGCTGAGGAAATTGGCCTATTAAGGGAAGGCGTTACGAGGGTAAAAGTGGAGGTTTTGGAATCCAATGACCCACCGAAGACCGCTTCCAATACGGACAGCAACACCAAACTCTTGCTGGCGCACACAGACAGCAAGATGACAGCCAAAGATGTATCTCCAACTGCCAAATCCGTAAAACCCACCCCGGCGAGCTTACCCGATCCTGAACCTGTTACAAAAAGCAAAGAGCCCATCGTAAAAACAACCACTGAACTATTCAAAATCGACTTGAAAGGCGCCGAAAAAACTGGAATGGGCGTTCAGGTGAGCACCTTGTACGATGCAGACAACGTGCTGCCCGTATTGAGAAAACTACAGCAAGAATGGCCAGATAAATCCCTGGTGCTGGTGGAAAAAAATGAAACCGACAATATCACAACTTATAAAGTGATCATTGGGCCTTTCAGTGACAAAAAAACAACCGAAGGCCAACAAAAACTCGCCATTAAAAAAGGATACAAAGGCAGCTTTTTGGTTGATATCGGAGCCCTTTAATGCATGCACATGTATTTAAAAGTTGATTGCCGTGCCAACGGCCATTTTAACGCATAAAATAGCGTTCCGTTTAGCCCTTGTTTTTCGACGGCTTGTTACAAAAACAGTATGCCTTCATGTTACAATTCAATAAAAAAAGACCCGCTGATCATCAACGGGTCTTTTTTTATTGGCCACTCAATTAGGAAGCAACTTATATACCGACAAAGGTATTCCGGAGACAACAGCCCTATTTTAGGCAGAGAAAGAAGTTCCGCACCCGCAAGTACTGGTTGCATTGGGGTTGTCAAACGTAAAACCCCTGTTGTCTAGGCCTGAGACAAAATCCACCTGCATCCCCAAAAGGTAGATGGCATGTGCTTTGTTCATGACCACGTGAAGGCCTTCCATTTCAAAATGCTCATCATTGTCCTGGGGGGTATCAAAACCAAGAACA
>JBIPOY010000377.1:0-3765 GCA_044378705.1 Saprospiraceae bacterium | reverse complement strand
TACCAAGGTAGTGAAAGGGTAGTCGCCGATTTTCGGGTTGGCGGCGGTGATGGTGCTCAAGAGCGTGCTTTTGCCGGCGTTGGGGAAGCCAACCAGTCCAACATCGGCCAGCACTTTTAATTCCAGAACCACCCATTTTTCGATGCCTTCCTCACCGGGTTGTGCGTACTTGGGCGATTGGTGGGTGGGCCCTTTAAAAAAGTTATTGCCCTTGCCTCCTCGGCCTCCGGGCAAGAGGATTTTTTCCTCCCCTGATTCGGTAATTTCCAGCAATACCTCCCCGGTTTCTGCATCGCGTGCCACCGTTCCGAGGGGTACTTTGACGAGGATATTATCGCCATCAGAACCTGATTTCATTCCGCCACGACCGCCTTGTCCGTTTTCTGCGTACACGTGTTTGGTGAACTTGAGTGACAACAACGTCCACTCTTGTGGATCAGCTTGGAGGATAATATTACCTCCATGGCCGCCGTCACCGCCGTCAGGCCCGCCTTTGGGTGTGGCGGGTCCGCGATAAAAGTGGACACTGCCTGCCCCGCCTTTTCCCGATCGGAAAAGGATTCTCACATAATCTACAAAATTTTGATCAGACATAGCTGTTTGCTTGATATTGGGGGCTTTCCCCTGTGTGTTTGCGGGCCATCCAAAACGTGGGGCACAGTTGCAATGCATCAACGCTGCCGAGCGTTATAGCATGGTTCAACCGGTGCGATGGATGGCCTTTCCGAGTATATTGAGGCGATACTGAATTCAATTTTCTGTCGTTTGACTGAAAACAATCACAAAAGTCGTAAAACGAGGGTAACTTTGCTTACTATTTATGATAATATCCTGCTTTAATCATTTTTACCTCACGGACACCCATCCATAATTTGCCCCTACATGCGCAATTTCTTCTCCACCGCTTTCGCGATTACCCTCACCGTTTTTTTTGCTTGCACCCCTAAGAACGCTCCCAAAGTTGCCTCTAACCCAATGCTGCCGATTGAACCCGCCTGGGACACCTTGGGCAAGCCTTTGGTCGGAGAGGAGGAAGATGGTCCTGTGATTGACTACCAACTGAAAGAGCCTTCTCCGTTCAACCTCGACTCCTTGGCCCCCTACAATCCTTCCCATACATTCGAAGTGGACTTGATACATACCAAGCTTGAAATATCATTCGATTGGGCCAAAAAACACGCCTTGGGTAGGGCCACACTCACCATGCGCCCGTGGTTTTATCCCACAGATCAAGTAACCCTGGATGCTAAAAATTTTGACATCCATGCTGTTGCTTTTGAAGGAAAGCCGTCTTCCTTACAATATCATTACGATCAGGAAAAAATCACGATCGAATTGGGTAGAACATTCTCCCGCTCGGAAGAGTTTAAAATTGTGATTGCGTACACCGCGAAACCGGATGAACGCGATTCTTTTGGCGGTTCAGCGGCGATAACCAGCGATAAAGGACTTTATTTTATCAATCCATTGGGTACTGAGCTGAATAAGCCCCGCCAAATATGGACACAAGGCGAAACGGAAAGCAACTCCTTTTGGATGCCCACGGTGGACAAACCCAACGAACGCTGTACACAAGAAATGTACATCACCGTGGAAGATCAGTACAAAACCCTCTCCAATGGATTGCTCCTTTCTTCCAAAAAAAACCCCGATGGTACCCGTACAGATTACTGGAAAATGGACAAGCCCCATGCACCTTACTTGTTTATGATGGCCATCGGAAACTATGCCGTGGTGCATGACCAGTGGCGGGGTATCGCGGTCGATTATTATGTGGAGCCGGCATTTGAGCCTTTCGCCCGGGATATTTTTCCCCATACGACAGAAATGCTGGAGTTTATTTCCAACAAACTAGACTACCCATATCCGTGGTCAAAATTTTCGCAGATCGTCGTGCGAGATTATGTCAGTGGTGCGATGGAGAATACCACGGCGGTTGTTTTTGGGGAGTTTATGCAAAAAAATAAACGTGCACTCCTAGACGATGGTCTGACAAACGAGAAGGTGGTGATGCACGAAATGTTTCACCAATGGTTTGGTGATTTGGTAACAACTGAAAGTTGGTCTAATTTGACCCTCAACGAAGGCTTTGCCAATTATAGTGAGTACCTGTGGATGGAGCAAAAACACGGGCGAGAGGCTGCAGACAATCATCTGATGACCGAACAGCAGGGTTATGTGCTTTCTGCCGCCGGTGGGGGGCATCCGCTCATCCACTATGGTTATGACAGCCGCGAGGATATGTTTGATGCGCACTCCTACAACAAAGGGGGGTGTATCCTGCACATGCTCCGCCAATGGGTGGGGGACGAAGCTTTTTTTGCAGCCCTTCATCGGTACCTCAAGCGGAATGAATACTCAGATGTAGAGGCCGCTGAGCTTCGGTTGGCTTTTGAAGAGGTAACAGGACAGGATTTACAGTGGTTTTTCAACCAGTGGTTTTTTGCTTCGGGTCACCCCAACCTTGAGATATCTTATGATTGGGATGGTGGGGAGAACAAGGCCACTGTCAATGTTGTGCAAACGCAGGAGGGAGATGGTGTTCCGCGTGTTTTTGACCTTCCCCTTGCCGTGGATATTTACGATAACAAGGGTGGTGTCGTGCGCAAAAACATCCGGATCACCCAACGCACTCAACGCTTTACCTTTGATTTGCCGGCGAAGCCGGCACTCATCAACGTGGATGCGACCAAAACCCTACTGTGTGTAAAAATGGATGATCATACCCCGGAGGAATGGGCTTTTCAGTACCACCATGCCCCTCTTTTTCGAGATCGCTGGGAAGCATTGGAGAATCTTCGGTCATCCGATGACGCCGATTTGTTGAAACAAATCGTTCGAGAGGCTTTACAAGATCAATCACCGGATATCCGACTCAACGCATTGTCTGCGTCGGATATCAACGACCCTGCTACTTTGGCTGCCGTGGAAAGAATGGCTTCCGTTGATCCGAATCATCAGGTTCGGGCAAATTGTATCGGCTTGATTGCACAAAAAAGTGATCCAAGGTATATCCCTATTTTTGAACAAGGACTTGCCGATGATCAGCCGTACAGCGTGGCCAGCCAGTCGTTGTTGGGCTTGTACAAAACCGATCGTCAAGCGGCTATCAAGCGATCCAAATTACTAGTAAATGACGACAGCGATGCTTTTACAGAGGTACTCTCAATGTTGTATGCCGAAAATCCGACATTGGAAAACCTACCTTTTTTTGAACAAAAAATCGAAAAAACAGATGGATTTATCGCGTTTCCTGTCTTTAACAGCTACCATCAATTTCTGCTTGGTCTGCAAGATCAAACCATCCTTGATAGGGGAATAGGCAAGCTAGAATCCATCGCTCTCGACCGAAAAGCAAGCGAATGGCGGCGTTTTGCCGCTACGAAGTCAATTGTTGACATTCGAAATGTACAGCGGGAAAAAGGCCTCACAGCCCAGGTTCAATGGCTTGATAAAATAATTGACGCGATCAAGGCCAATGAAACGGACCCCCTGTTGAAAACCTACTACGATGGGTTTTAGGAGAAAGAGTAGGACATGTCTGGTCTACGTTTTGGGCCAGTAGCAGCACCCTTACCGCAGTAAGTTGTCTTTAAAAGTGGGGATATCCCGTTTTTCTTTTCTCTACAAAGTATGCTTTCCCGTCAAATCTCCTCAATTTTGCATCTTGATCTTTACATGTCATCTTTTAACGCTTCCGGTATGTCTTCCGATGAAAGAATTCGAAAAAAAATCAACTTCAGAAACCCTATGTTGATCGTGGGT
>JBIPOY010000067.1:0-10945 GCA_044378705.1 Saprospiraceae bacterium | reverse complement strand
CTTTTTTTTTATCACGGCCATTGGTTGGAGTTGTAAACGAGAAGAGCTGCCCGTCCAGGGTGTTTTTTATTGCGTGAGCATGAAAATTGCCGATAAAATATTGAATCTTGACCAACCGGTATTGAATCAGGAAATTGTGCCCGGACAGCCGCTGCTTATTTCCCTAAATTTCCCGGTTGATGCGGCAAGTGTGTCTTCCGGCATTCAGTTGGTTGACCAGCAGCAGACGGATATTCCCCTGGTTGTAGCACTGCTGGATGACGACAAAACGGTTTCGGCTTCCACCGCCACGCCATTGGGTTTTCAACAGGCCTATACGGTGAAGATTTCCAGTGCACTTCGGAGCAAAGACGGGCGGAATTGTGCGCCCCGGGAGACCGCATTTACAACCAAAGCGGGGGTATTAAAAGTAGATTCGGTGGTGGTGGGAGGCGTTCATCTGTTGGGTGCGGCACCGGTTGAGAATGTTGACCGCAATTTTGTGGCGCGGGTGTATTTCAACCAAGCGCTCCAGGCGTCCACCGTAACACAAACAAACATCAAATTATTTCGATCGGGTTTTTTTGCATCTGTTCAGTATGCCTTTGAACGCCATGACAGCATACTTTTGATCACGGCTGATCAGCCTTTGCGTCATTACGACAAATATACCCTCTACCTCGGTGCTTCTATTGCCGGCAAGGATGGGTATTCCATGGTTGATTTTTCGAAATCATTCTATACTGCGTTGGATACCACTCCGAAATTCCCGGTGTTGTCTGATGCCGAGCTACTGGATCAAGTACAGCGTCAAACATTCCGGTACTTCTGGGATTTTGGGCATCCGGTGAGTGGTCTGGCGCGGGAGCGCAACACCTCTGGCGATATTGTTACCTCCGGCGGTTCCGGGTTTGGTGTTATGTCCATTGTTGTGGGTATTGAGCGCGGTTTTATCACGCGTTCGGAAGGGGTAGCCCGCTGGAAGAAGACGGTTGGATTCTTGAAAAATACTTCCCAGCGCTACCACGGTGCTTGGCCGCATTGGCTCAATGGCGCCACCGGCGCCACGGTTCCTTTTAGTACCAAAGACAATGGCGCTGATCTGGTGGAAACTTCTTACCTCATTCAGGGGTTGCTTACGGTGCGGCAATACCTCAATCCTGCTGATGCGGAAGAAGCGCAACTCATGGCAGACATTCAATATCTGTGGGAAACCGTTGAGTGGGATTGGTTTACCCGTGGCGGGCAGAACGTGTTGTACTGGCATTGGTCGCCCAATTATAATTGGGAAATGAACCATTCAATCAAGGGATACAACGAGTGTTTGATCACCTATTTTTTGGCGGCTTGTTCGCCCACGCACCCCATTGCCGCGTCTGTGTACCACCAGGGCTGGGCGTCTTCCGGGCAAATAGCCAACAACAACAGTTATTTTGGCTATCAATTGCCTTTGGGGTATGCCTATGGAGGGCCATTGTTCTTTGCCCATTATTCATTTTTGGGCCTTGATCCCAGAAACTTAAAGGACACCTATGCTGACTATTGGGTTCAAAACACCCATCATAGTCTTATCAACCAAGCATATTGTGTGAGCAATCCGCTGCGAAAAATCGGGTATAGCGCACAGTGCTGGGGCCTGACCGCCAGCGACAACCAAGTAGGGTACAATGCACATTCACCCACCAATGACCTAGGGGTCATTACGCCGACTGCGGCGCTGAGTTCTTTCCCCTATACACCTGTTGCATCCATGGAAGCGCTCCGTTTTTTTTATTACCAATTGGGCGACAAATTGTGGGGTCAATACGGCTTCTACGATGCCTTCAATGTGACCGATGGCTGGTATGGAAATTCCTACCTGGCCATTGATCAAGGCCCTATTGTGGTGATGTTGGAGAATTACCGGACAGGCAAGCTCTGGAATCTTTTTATGTCCTCCCCGGAAGTGGCGGTGGGGGCTTCTGGTCTTGGATTTACCTATTAATTGCAAGGATGATGACGAAAATCAACGACCATGGTAGCACTGAGTTGCGGTGACAGCCCTATATTACCGCCCATTTTTCAAATTACTATTTAAACAAAGATCGTATGAAAATGAGTACTTCGATATTGACAACCGTGATGATTGTTTTGGCGAGCTGTTTGGCGCAGGCGCAAGACAATAAAATTTCCGGTGTCGTGACCGATGTGAAGGGTGGACAGCCCCTGATAGGCGTCACCGTTGCCGTGGTGGGTACCGCGCGGGGGGCTGTGACAGACATGGATGGGAAATATGGCTTGACGGTGGGTCCAGAATCCAAGGAACTGCTGTTTACATACACGGGTTATAAGTCTCGGACCATCGCAATCAGTGGCCGCGCCACCGTGGATGTTTCCATGGAGGAGGATATGGATATCTTGGGTGAGGTTGTTATTGTAGGCTATGGTACGCAGCGAAAAAGCGATCTTACCGGTGCGGTATCTTCTGTTCGGGGAGCCGATTTGACCAAAATACCATCATCTTCTGCAGAACAGGCGTTGCAAGGCAAAGTTGCCGGGGTGCAAGTGAGCAGCACTTCCGGGGCTCCCGGAGCGGTACCGGTCATTCGGATACGCGGTGTGGGTACTTTTAACAACTCGTCGCCTATTTTTGTGGTTGACGGGGTGATTCTCGACAATATTTCCTTTCTCAATGCAGCAGATATTGAGTCTATGGAGGTGTTGAAAGATGCATCTGCCACGGCAATTTATGGCTCTCGGGGCGCCAATGGGGTTATTATTATTACGACCAAACTGGGTAAAATAAATGACGGGAAGCCTACATATAGTTTTTCTACTGAATACGGCATCCAGCACTTGGCTAAAAAAATTGATTTGCTGAATGGCAAAGAGTTTGGCGCTTATGTGAATGACATCATCACCGGTACTTACAACAACCTCGACGTCCTTCCAAATACCGACTGGCAGAGTCTGATTTTCAGTGATGCTCCACTGTCTAACCATCAGTTTTCTGTTTCCGGCGCATCTGAGAAGCAACAATACTACCTTGGCGTGGGTATATTCAACCAACAGGGCATCATTGACAAGTCCGATTTCACCCGTCTGACCATAAAACTGAACAACACCTATAAGCTCTCCGATCACATTCGTATTGGAAACAACATCACCTTTGCGCCGTACAAACAAGCCAATACTGCGGGTGTTACGTATTCCGCCTACCGCGCCCAGCCGGTCATCAAACCCTACAATGCAGATGGCTCCTACGCAGAAGTGCCTGGCGTGGGCAATCCATTGGCAGACATTGAGTACACCAACAGTGGTAATCAGGGCCTGCGTTCGGTCGGCAATATTTTTGGAGAAGTAAGTCTCTTGAAGGGGCTAACCCTGCGCTCTTCTTTTGGGGTTGACTTTAGCTATGCCGAGGGTCGTTCATTTACACCCGTTTTCTATGTTTCACCGCAACAGTTAAACGAAAAGAATGACCTTTCCATACGCGACAGCCGCAATTCCAATTGGCTCTGGGAAAACACGTTGAATTACAATTTTTCACGCGGAGAAAAACATCGTTTTGATGTATTGGCGGGTTATACCATGCAGCAATTGCGCTCGCGTATCTTCTCTGCAGCAGCAGAAAACATCATCAATGAAAAAGAAGATCTTTGGTACATCAACAGCAACAACCTCAACCCCAACAGTATATATCATGGGGTTGATCCGGAGCAAAACTACGCCTTGCTGTCCTACCTTTTTCGCGTCAATTATACCTTGAGCAACAAATACTTGTTTACCGCCACTTTTCGGCGCGACGGGTCTTCCAAGTTTATCGAGCAAAACCGCTGGGGTAATTTCCCCTCTTTTGCATTGGGTTGGAATCTCGCGGAAGAGTCGTTTATGGACCGTCTGAGGGCCATCAACACCCTGAAAATTCGTGCAAGTTGGGGTCAAATTGGCAATGAAAAAATCAGCTATCTCGATCAATACGCCTTGATCTTGAACAGCAATGACGCTGTTCTAGGCGAAACCGAGGTGATTGTGCCCGGTTCTACGTATGGCAAAAACGGCAATCCCGGTATTCGATGGGAAACGACTACTCAATCGGATGTAGGACTAGAATTGGGCTTTTTTGAAAGTAAAATTACCGCTGAATTGGACTATTACCACCGCTTGACAGATGATATCTTGGTAGAGCTCTCAACGCCCGGCTACACGGGCAATGGACAGGGAGTGAAAGTGCGTTACAATGCAGCCTCAGTACTGAACCAAGGATTGGAGTTTAATGTCGCCTACAATGGTCGTGCAGGCGATCTGAAGTACCGCATTGGTGCCTTGGGATCTACCGTCTCCAACACAGTCAAAAGTGTTGGCGGCAGCAGTGGTGTTGACTCTACCCTCGTGGGTGGTTTTCTAGGGAATGGCCAATCCGTCACACTTTCTAAGTCGGGGTTGCCCATTGGCGCTTTTTACGGCTATCAGACCGGCGGCGTATTCCAAAACCAGGCCCAACTGGATGCTACGGCTCACGAGTCCATCGCCGAAGTGGGCGATTTGATTTATGTTGACCAAAATGGCGACGGGAAAATCAACAGTTTCGACCGTGTATTCCTAGGATCGCCCATTCCCAAGTTTATTTTTGGCGTTTCTTCTGAATTTTACTACCATAATTTTGACCTTGCTGTTGATATTCAGGGGCAAACGGGCAACAAAATTTACAATGGAAAAGAAGCGGTACGACCTGATTTGTACAATTTTGAAACATCAGTGCTAAAGCGCTGGACGGGCGAGGGCACCAGCAACGATGCACCGCGTGCCACCACCGGCGGATACAACTGGGTGACTTCCAACCGGTTTATCCAAGATGGGTCATTTCTCCGAATTCGCTCGGTAACCCTGGGTTATAGCATTGCGGAAAAAGCCCTGCAGCGCGCTAAAATTGTGAAAGCCAGGATTTATGTGCGTGGTACCAACCTTTGGACATTGACCCAATACACCGGTTATACGCCTGAAATCGGCAGCAATGATGTGCTGTCTTCCGGCATTGACTATGGCGTGTATCCCATTACCGCTGTTTATAGCATTGGGGCCAACCTTACTTTTTAGGAACCGGGTTTTGTACTGTTACAAGTCAGACGCCTGTTTTTTTTATATTCACCTTACATTAATACCTATAAACCATGAAATCTGGTTCTATTGTCTCCATACTTTTGCTGCTGATTTTGACCGGGCTGGGCAGCTGCAAAGACTTTTTAAACGAGTCGCCACAGGGTAACCTCACCCAGGAATTTTTTCCATCGAATGAAAACGAGGCAAACCTAGCCACCAACGCGTGTTACAGTACCTTGCGCAATTGGTACTATCACACGGGCGGGTATCCAATCCTTGACATCATGTCGGACGATGCGTACAAGGGCTCTAACCCAACCGATCAGGCCAATAACCTCAATCCTTATGACGATTTCACCTTTACAGCAAGCCAAGATGGGCTTGACCGCTGGTGGAATGCCTTGTATGAAGGCATCAAGCGTACCAATGTGGTGATTGAAAAGGTGCCGGCAGTGCAGATGGACGAACTCAAAAAAGCCAATCTGATTGGTCAGGCGCGGTTTCTGAGGGCGTTGTTTTATTTTGATATGGTGCGTGCTTGGGGGGGTGTGCCCTTGGTGCTCGACACCAACCCGCCCTTGGGGCTCGCGCGTGCAACGGAGGAGGAAGTATATGCTGCTATTGTGGAAGATTTGTTGTTGGCTGTTCAAAATTTGCCAGAGCAGACCGCTTTGGTTTCAGCTGATTATGGACGGGCAACAAAAGGCGCTGCGAAAGCGTTGTTGTCGAAAGTTTATTTGTTTAAAAAGGACTTCCAGAACGCGGAGAAATACGCTTTAGAGGTCATTCAATCCGGTGTTTACCAGTTGGATCCAAGTTTCAGCCATACTTTTTCCATTTACGGACAGTTCAACGCCGAATCAGTTTTTGAGATTGGCGCGCTGGGCAATGACGGCACCTCCAATGGTGGCAACCAGTTTGCCAACAACCAAGGTGTTCGGGGTACGCCCAACAGGGGTTGGGGGTTCAACCGACCTTCCGTTGAATTGAGGTCTCAGTTTGAATCCGGAGATGCACGCAAACAGGCGACGATTATATTTTTGGGAGAGGTTATTGACGGTGTTACCATCTTGGGCGATGGCAATACCCCCGACTTTATCTATCTTGATCCTCCGGCCAATACAGTCGTAAAAGAAATGGAGTGTTACAACCAAAAAGTATGGATACCGGGCACCTCCACCGCTGAGCAGTGGGGTCATAACCGCCGGGTCATCCGCTATGCAGAGGTGTTGCTAATTGCGGCTGAAGCCTTGAATGAGCAGAACAAGCCTACGGATGCGCTGACGTACTTGAATACGGTACGTGCGAGGGCCCGCGATGGCAACTCTGCGGGGCTTTCCATTGTTACCACGACAGATATAAATGCGTTGCGGGATGTTATTTTGAAGGAGCGCCGATCGGAGCTTGCCTTGGAAGGGCACCGTTTCTTTGATCTGGTGAGAACAGGGCGGGCACAGGCGGTGCTTGGACCTTTGGGGTTCCTGTCCAACAAACACGAGCACTTGCCAATACCTCAAACCGAGTTGGATATTGCGCAGGGTGCTATTCAGCAAAATCCGGGGTGGTAGTGCGCGCTACCGACACATTTATAAAAAAGTAATAACGTAGTTGTTCTTCTCTGGGATAAAAAAGTGACCCATCGTGGTATTTAAGTAGTTTCTTCGTAAATTTTTAACAAAACCTTTTATTTTTAACATGAAACATTCATTTCAATTGAGAACCCTCGTGGTGCTTTGTGCTGCTTTTTTGGCCTTCCAAGGTTGTAAAAAGGAAAAAACGTACGAATTACAAACCCTGACAGCGGGCGGTATTGACCTCAATGGCGCTACCGGTGCGACAGGCGTGGATCCGAAAGCGGCTATTTTGGCCACTTTTTCTGAGCCCATCAGCGTGTCAACAGCCAACAGCACCAACATTACCCTCGTACGCGTGTACGATGGCGCAACCATTGCTACGACTATTTCTGTGGCCGACAATGTTGTTACCATTGATCCAACGGAAGACTTGGGCAGCGGTACACAGTATGAGCTTTCTGTTGGTGGCGCGGTAGCTTTTTCCGATGGGAAATCCAATGTAACGGCGTTCAGCCGCACCTTCTCCACCATTGGTACTTTTGCGCCGTCAGGTGCAGTAGCCCATTGGAATTTTGAGGGCAATGCAGAAGACCAAAGTGGCAGTTACGATGCTTCTGCGGTGGTAAGTGTTGCTTTCGGAGATTCCCGCAACGCAGCTGCCGGCAAATGTGCAACGTTTGATGGTGACGCCAGTATCATTGAAATTCCGGGTGGTGACGCCCTGATGAATTCCAGTGATTTCACCTTGAGTTTCTGGGTAAAAACCAACTCTGCCGGTCACGTGGATGCAGGCGGCAACCCTGCCGGCCACTTTGTCATTGGCTTGGCAGCATTTAAGGGCTTCCAGTTTGAGATTCCTGCCGATTACAGTTCCTGCAAGTTGGCAGCCAGCTATGACCTTGGTGGTGGCAATACCGGTGCGGAAGACCTTTGGTTTCCGGGCAACGGCCTTACGTATGCCAATGGTGGCTGGCAAGGCTGGGATTTCTGCAAAGACCTTACCGCTTCCGGCGGTGTTGCCGGTCTGTTGAAAGACAAATGGGCCAATGTTGTATGCGAATACGACGGCAGCACCAGACAGGGCACTATGTACATCAATGGCGAAAAAATGAAAAGTTTCGACTTCGATTTGTGGCCTGATGGCGATGCCAAGCGCAATGTAAGTGGCCTGAAATATGGCGGTGTTGAACCTGAAGTGGTCAACAAACTCGCATTTGGCTTTATCCAGTCTCGCGACGGTCAATTGTGGGATACTGAACCATGGGGTGGCTATGATTTCACCACTTCCAACCACTTTAAAGGCCAATTGGACGATGTACGCATCTACCACAAAGCCCTGACGAGCGAAGAAATTCTGTTGATGTACAACTCTGAGAAGTAATTTCAGGCGTATCAGAGGGCGGCCATTCAATACGGAATTGTTTTGGAGGGCGGTCCGAAAGGCAGTAAAACGATGCCGCATCACCAATCAAATGGTGGTGCGGCATCGTTGTTTATAGCAGGCTAGGGTTTACAAAATTACCCCTTGTTGTTCGCAACTGCTTGGTTGGCACGTTGTATGCTCAAAATGGCCACTTTTTGTCTCAAACGCGACCACCTAACCCGTTGCTATTGCTCTTCCCAAACCACCTGTTGATCGCGGTTGATGTAGCGCCATTTTCCGGCCGTAACGGTGCGTGCAAGTCCGTTTTGGAATGGCAGGGCAACATCAAAAATGGCCGGAATACTGATTCGTCCGGCGGTGTCAATAAAGCCCCATTTGCCGTTGGAGCGGACTTGAGCAAGCCCTTCCGAGAACACGCCGGCGTCTTCAAATTTTGGCATAATGACCAGTTTTCCTAATTTATCAACATAGCCAAAAGCGCCATTTATTTCAACGAGTGCCAAGCCTTCACCGAAATCACCGGCCATATCAAACGTCGTTTCAATGGCTATTTTTCCATCCTGGGCCACAAATCCAAATTTCCCATCGCGGAACGTAAGGGCCATGCCATCAAAAAAATTGCCCTGTACATGGTCTTTGACGAAGTCAAACTGAGGCGGTATGATTTCCAGGCCTATGCGATTGATGAGTCCCCAGCGGCCATTTCGGACCACGACGGCAACATCGCCTTGAAAGGAAAAGGTGGCATCCCAGTGGGGTTCAACAACCATTTGGCCGGCATGATTGACGAAGCCCCAAAGCCCGTTGATACCCGCAGGAGCCAGACCACCGCGAAAATCACCGGTGCCGGAAAAGATTGGGTTAATGCTAAACCGACCGTTTTTATCAATAAAACCAGCACCACCTTCAATTTTTATCGCCGCTAAGCCTTCGCTGAAATCGCTGGCCTCATCAAACATCGCCGCGATAAGTTCTCTTCCGTGTGTATCAATGTACCCCCACGCGTGTACAACTTGCACACGTGCCACGCCTTCTTGAAAGAGGCCCACGGAACGATAAAGCCTGCGCACAAACAATCGCCCTGCTGTATCAAGCAGTGCGCGTTGGCCATTTAATTGTACGGTGGAAAACCCATTTCGAAAATCATCGACCTCCAAAAACTGAGGTTCAATTACAATCTCTCCATCGGCGTTGATGAACCCAAAATAGCCGTTTTCCCGAATCTTAAAAAGTGGTGGATGCATGCTCTTGCTCTATACTGCTTTCTGGTAAAGCTACGGTTAATACAGTCAACACAAAGTGGTTGTGCATGAAGTGTGATTGCAATCAATCAAATCATCAAAATCACTTTAATCTCAGTCTATCTCAGCGGCGAAGGTAACAACTCTGGGCACTCGATGTTCGCGAAGGGCGGCCACAAATACGCAGCAGCAGGTAGAAACTGTTTTATACCCCTTCTTCAGCGCCCACACTTAAGTACTGCAACACCATTTTTAGTTGTCCGTAGGAATAGTTGTCCTGAAAATGGGCTTTGGCTTCTGCGCTGGACGCGGTGTTGTTTTTTCTGAAAAAATCCTCTATTTCGGCCACTTGATCTCGGCTCAGGAGGGTGAAAATATCCAGCTCGCCGGTACCCACGAAATGGGCTAGGTGCCCCTCAATGGTATTGCGCACGAAACCGCGTTCTGAGGCGATTTCATCCAAATTTTTTCCGGCATTGAACAGCTCTAAACTCACTTTTTTTGTGTCCATCTTGGGAGGTTTTATGGCCAAGGCATCTGCCACAAACGCCGACATTTGGTTGGTTTGCACCTTATACTCTGTACAATAACCTTGGATGATGGCAATCAATGCTGCACCAAACCGCTGGCTTTTGGCCGCTCCAATGCCTTTTATTTTTTTAAGCGCCGGTAGGTTGAGTGGTAATACTTGTACGATTTCTATCAGTGCGTTGGTGGGCAGCACCTCATAGAGGATCATGTTGTGGGTTTCTGCCATGGATTCACGCCATTGCTTCAACCGAACAAACAGGATTGGGTTGGGGGTGTTTTTGGGGGCTCCACTGTACGCGAGGCTGGTGCTTGCCGGCGTGTTTTTTGCGGCACTAAAGTCCAGTTCTGCATTGGCTTTTGCGCGCAGGTATGCGGTGGCCGTAAAACCGTTTTGGAGGGCGATAAAGCAAGCGTTTTTGACAAAAAAATCTTTTTTAAGATTCTTCACGCCATCCTCCAGGACTTTTTTCACGGCGCTGTTGTCCGACAACACTTGTATGGTATTTGCTTCCGGCAGCAGTTCTTTCCCGATTTTTTCTTCAAAATAGGTTCCTGCTTTTTGCAAGCGTGTCATCAGGTCTTGGTTTTCTTGCGGCAGGGTAGCGTCCGTCAGATACTGTTGGATTTGGGGTTTGAATCGTTCCGCGATGCTGATTACCTGTTCGGTGGTTTTGGATTCGAGGGTTTTGATAAATTTCCAAGCATCGAGCAACAAGGGCGTTTCGTGTTCCTGCAGCAAACGGTCCAACTGGGCGAATCGTCTGCGCAGCGGGGCAAAGTCAAATAGTTCAAGCAACAGGGACTGTTGGAATTCGGCTTTGGAGCGGGAGAGATGTGCTTCGTCGGGGGCGTTTTTATCGGCGTCATCGCTGTAATTTTTGACGACCAGATCGGTTTTGACACTTGAATAGGCGATGCGTGATCGGAGGACGATGCCTTCAAAACTTTTACATCGGCTCAAGGCAACGTACACTTGTCCGTGTGCAAAGGCGGACTGGGCGTCTATGATGGCCCGTTCGAAGGTGAGTCCCTGGCTTTTGTGGATGGTAATGGCCCAGGCCAATTTGAGCGGAAACTGGGTGAATGTACCGAGTATTTCTTCTTGTACCTCTTTGCTTGTTTCGTTCAGCGTGTATTTGACGTTGGTCCACTCAGCA
>JBIPOY010000376.1:0-3770 GCA_044378705.1 Saprospiraceae bacterium | reverse complement strand
AGAGTGTACACACCACTCGGGAGGTTTTTTACATTTAGTTTTACGGATTGTTCGGCGCCATGTTCTACTCGGGTGACTACCTGCCCCAACGCATTGATGGCCTCGATGCGGGAGACACGAAGGTCGCCAAAGAATAGGGTAACGTCGTCACTGGCAGGATTTGGGGATAATACGATGTTGTGTGCTGCTAGGTCGCCTGTACGGGTAGTGCCCACCAATTTCACCCACACGGTGTCCAAGATGGCCGGTGTGGAAATATATTTGATATTGCCTTGTTTATCAATTGCTTTAATGCCTTTGATGGGGACGGCAAAAGGAATGGTATTGTTGTTGGATTTAGAGGTAATATCAATGATAATGATGTAGTCTGCCCTGAAAGTGACTTCTGCAAGGGCGCCGTATCCGCTTGCTTGTTGTCCGTTTTTACGCGTTAGCCCCATGTCCAACTGGAATCGGGGGTAGATGTCTTTGGCCAACCAAAGCATGTGGTTGGGCGATCCAAAAAAATCGCTTTTATAATCGCTGTCAGGATTGTGGTACACATAATAGGGATATTCCATGCCAAAGGCCAGTCCGTAAATGCCCAGTGCCGGTTGTATGGGACTGCCCAATATTACCGTTCCCTTAATTTCTACAGGCATTGGATTGTTGGCATTTACCACGATGGTATCCTGCGAAAATTCAAATCGTAGTTGAGGTGTATTGGGTAATAAAGCTACAGTACTTGTATCAATAGCGGTGTAATGTTGGGTAATAACATCGGCGTCATATTCATTCACCGCGCCGTTTCCATCACAATCGAGGTGTTTGTAATTTACTTGATTGGCCACAACTTCGGCCCAGTTGGGGGCAAATTGTAGGGTCCAATCGGTGGAGGCCTCTGGTCTTGGCGATCCTGCGGTGTAGTGCCCCACGCCGAGGTTCAAAAGATCATACACGTTGGCTTTTCCGTCTCTGTTTGCATCGCCGGGCCTGACATAATCGGTGGCTTCGGGTAGGCTTGAAATCGTCATGTTGAGGGCATCCGTTACCAGCAACTGGACGGCGGAAGAAATACACCCGCCGGTTTTCCAGACCGTCAAATTGGTGCGGTAGATTCCGCCGGCAGGGTAAAGGTGTGTGATGGTGTCTCCGGTGGGCACAGCAATGCCACTGTCATCGCCAAAATCAAGTTGTGAAAAAGTGTAATCGCCAATTGAGTGGAGAATAAACTGAGCCTTGTAGCCGGTATCCAAAGATCCCTCGGTTATTTTGACCTCCATTTGTGCATGACAGGAGCTCCCTTGGGCAGAACAATCCCCCGCCCACCAAGTCGAAATACCGGCATTGATGGCTTCACATTCATTGCTGTAGGCAATACCATTACAACCGCAAACGGGGGCATAGAGGGAAGATTGGCCCGGACACAAAGCCGAGGCGTCGGCCATCACGGGGTTGACGCAAGCCGGTTCGGCGACGGTTAACTCTTGGCATCGGGTGGCAGCACAAGTGTACTGATCAACCGGGTTGGATACGTTGTATTGGGCGCAAACGAGGTAGGTGCCGAAGCCCGGTAATGGTGCCGAAAAATCGGGTGTTTGTGCAATTAAATTGCTGCTCTTACTACTGTACCACACGACAGACTGAAGGGTGCTCAGGTTCTGAGGATCTGTCGGAAAAACTTTTCCATTTAATTGGGTGCCGATGGCCGTTACCTTGATGTCGTATCCGCACCAATTGTTGCTTTGGGCATCAATTTGAATTGTTTCACAATACACCGAAGTACAGCCATAAGCATCAGAAACGGTCAGACAGACAGAGTATTCTCCTTGTTGGGGAAAGCCATGGGAGACTTTGTTGCCGCTTGCGACCGAGCCATCACCAAAGGTCCATTGACAAATTTGGGTAGAGGGGTCATAAATATTTGCGACAAAATTGAACCGAAGGCCATCGTCAGGATCTGTGAAGTATCCAAAATGGGCAGCGCAGGGGAGGGTGTCTGAAACACAAACCAGTGAAACGGCCAACCCATTGCTTGGTGGGCAGCCCTGGGGAATCGGCGCAGGAGTTGTTGAGAAAGAAAATATCTGACCACCAATAAGGCCCTCCATTCCAGAAACGGCGTGGAATGACACCCCATTGTCAAGGTCAATGATGTGGGCACTACACCCCGGTGTGGTACTGGAAACCAACCCTACACGATCGCATTGCGCAGACAAAAACCCAATGCTCGGGAATAAAATTGCCAACAAGACACCAGCGAGGACCACCATTTCTTTGCGCATAATAAATCTCATTTGATTAAGGATAAAGACGCTCCCAAACGAAGTAAGGTTTGTTGGGCTCGGAAAAAAACTACATTACAGGGGACTGTTGAAAATGACCTTCTACAGAAACCAAGGCACTTATACTCAGCACAAAGTGGGTTGTCAATGCAGTGTTATTGCAATCAATCAAATCATCAAAATCACTTTAAACACAGTCTACAATGCAGAATAAGTCATTGAAACCTGCCCAAGGGTGTTTTTGTTCTGCTTAAAGCAATAAATGTATGGAACTATTTAGACGGCACGCAGACATTAATAGCTTCTTTTTTGCCGTAGATACTATCCTCTAAATAGTCACACACAAAATAGATAGGAAGTTGTAGGTTATTCCCTTTGGGCCTTTGTGTCGTTGCGTGCTTATTTTACCTTCGCACTCCTGTGAGCCTCCCAACTCCGGCATCAAAAATGATCAGCGACAAACTACTTTCCCTTCTTACAGCCTTTTCCAAGGTAGAACTCAATCGCTTTCGAAAATTTCTGCTTTCTCCGTATTTGAATGAACAACAGGATATTACCCGCCTGTTTGATTTGTTGGACGAGGCGTTGAGGAAAAAAGAGAAAGATGATTTACTGGTGTCCAAAACAACCCTTTGGGCCGCGCTTTACCCGGGTAAAAATTTAGATGACGCACAACTGCGGCGGCTATTTTCTGATATGACGCAGCTGGCCCTTCGTTTTATGGCAGCAGAGGCCCGTAGTGCTGATGCCCTGGCTGAAGCGCTTGATCTTCAAAAGGCCCTCGAAAATCCACAGTTAACCAAGCACCTTGCCGGAACGGAAAGACAAATTCGCCGTCTTTTTGATCAAACAGAACGCCACTCTACCGATTTTTTTCTCGCACAATTTAAAATGCACCACCATGTTTTTGTGCGGGCCTCCAAAGGGGTAACAACCATCGGCTACGGCGATAAACTCGCCCAAGCAGATCATTACCTGGAGTGCTTTTTCCTGATTCAAAAACTGAAATACTATGTCGCATGGCTGCAGTACAGTGGTATTCGGGCAACAGAAAAGATCATCCACCTCATGTCGGGGTTCTGGGAATGTGTGGAGGATGAGCGGTACAGCACTTTTCCCCTGCTGTCTGTCTATCGTAGAATTGCCGCTTGCTTTACCCTGCCCAACGAAGTGCAACATTTTTATGGGTTGTTGAACGACTTGGAGCAACACGCAGACAATTTGACCAAGGAAGATCTTAGAGAGTGCTACTTGATTGCTCAAAACTATTGTGCCCTTAAAATAAGCCAAGGCAGGTTGGAGTTTTACCGGGAGGTTTTCCAGATTTTTCAAAAGATGATCCAAGAGGATATTTTATTGGAGAGGGAGAGTTTGTCGGAGGGGATGTTCAAAAACATCATCACCGCGAGCCTTGGCGTGGGGGAATTTCAGTGGGCAGAGCGGTTCATCGAAGCCTATGCCATCTACCTTCCACCGGCAGCCCGAGACAACGCCAGGTCATTTAAT
>JBIPOY010000375.1:0-3771 GCA_044378705.1 Saprospiraceae bacterium | reverse complement strand
CGAGGCCGGATTAAATTTTCCCAACAAATACCGAGCATCTACCGTGGGTGCCGGTTCGGTAACAGGTGCACTCACCATCAATGCTGCTGCGTTCACTGAACGGGCATTGGTGGTATCAGATTGGCAAGAAAACCCTGCGATGACAAAAAACAACAAACACAGCGAAAGAGGCAGCCTGTTGTGTAATGTGGTTGTATAGTATTTTAAATTACTGATTTTCAACACTTTCAATTACTTTTTTCAAAGATTCCTTGGTGAAGGTGCCCGCCTCCGACCAGTATTGTACGCCTTTTTTGTACACCATAAAGGTGGGTACACCCAGCACTTTCATTTGAACGGCAAGGTCGGTGTTTTTGTCCACATCTATTTTTATGATACGGATGCGATCTCCCAGATCGGCTTTGAGTGCTTCGAGTACGGGCGCCATTGCCCTGCACGGGCCACACCAAGTAGCCCAAAAGTCAATTAACACAGGTGTTTCTGACTGCGTGAGGTGTTTGAATGAGTCGGTCATAGGTTTTATATACGCTAAGATAAGGCACAAGGTACCGAAAATATGAAAGTTCTTTGGCAATCCAAATTTATTAAGACCTTTCCGCGAACAAATTTACGTAAAATATGCCGACAAAACTCGACCGACGTTCTTTTCTCCAAAATGCAGCATTGGCTGGTGCTGCTCTTGCTGTACCAACGGTATTGAAAAGTGAAACCCCCGAAAACCCAACCATTGAGGCTCCCGCCATTTTTTCCGAAAAAATCAAAGACAAACTCCGCATTGGTTTCATCGGTACAGGTTATCGGGGACAGAGCCACGTGGAGCTTGCCCTGATGCGCGACGACTGTGAGATTACCGCTATTGCTGATCCTGATCCGCTGATGATTGCGGATACGCTGAAAATGATTGCCGATAAGGGTCGGAAGAAGCCCACGGTGTATGATAAAAGCCCCCAGGACTATCTGAATTTGGTGGCAGACAAAAATGTGGACGCTGTCATCATCGCGTCCCCTTGGGAATGGCATTCTCAACAGGCTGTGGCCGCCATGCGTGCCGGCAAGTACGTTGGCATTGAAGTTTGCGGAGGGTTTTCATTGGATGAGTGCTGGCAGTTGGTGAATGTGCAGGAGGAAACTGGGGTGCCACTAATGTTTCTCGAAAATGTATGCTACCGTCGCGATGTGATGGCGGTGCTGCAAATGGTGCGTGAAGGCCTGTTTGGCGAGCTTATGCACCTTGAAGGTGGCTACCAGCACGACTTACGCGGGGTAAAACTCAACGATGGTGTCACCGCCTACAACTCTGGTGTGGAGTTTGGCGAAAAAGGTCTCAGTGAGGCCAAATGGCGTACCAAACATTCTGTTCATCGCAATGGCGACCTTTATCCCACCCACGGTGTTGGGCCCATTGCTGTGATGACCGGTATCAATCGTGGCAATCGATTTGTATCGCTCACCTCTACGGCCAGCAAGGCCCGGGGCCTCCACGAATACATCGTCAACCACCCCAAAGGCGGCGCCAATCACCCCAATGCTAAGGTGCTTTTTAACCTTGGTGATATTGTTACCACGGTGCTTAAAACCAGCAACGGAGAATCCATGCTACTCTCGCATGATACCGGATTACCGCGCCCGTACTCCCTAGGCTTTCGGGTACAAGGTACCAACGGTATTTGGATGGATGTGAACAAAAGTCTTCACATTGAAGGAAAAACCAAGCCGCATGGCTGGGAAGAAGCCCAAGCATGGCTCGACAAATACGACCATCCACTCTGGAAACGTTATGGTAATGATGCCAAAACTGCGGGCCATGGCGGCATGGACTTTTTTGTCTTTCATCATTTTGTGGAATCTGCCAAACGCGGCATCCAGCCCCAACTAGACGTGTACGATGCGGCCACTTGGCTGGCGATCACGCCCCTTTCTGAGGCGAGTATTGCAACCGGCAGTACCCCGCAAGCTTTTCCAGATTTTACCCGGGGCCGGTGGACGGAGCGGAAGCCGGATTTCGCATTCGGCGATGATTTCTAAATCAGGCGTACCCTTTTGCTTGTAATCGGAATAATTCGGCATATTTCTCGCCTTTGGCGAGCAGTTCTTCGTGGGTACCCAGTTCAAGCAACTGGCCATGCTCCAAAAACAGGATACGGTCGGCCATTCGGACGGTGGAAAAGCGGTGGGAAATGAGTACTGCTGCTTTTCCTTTCATGAGTTCAGCAAAGCGCACGAACACTTCGTGTTCGGCCCTGGCATCGAGTGATGCTGTGGGCTCGTCGAGGATGATCAATTGTGCTTCGCGCATGTATGCCCGTGCCAGTGCTACTTTTTGCCACTGCCCCCCGCTGAGCTCCACACCGCCGGAGAAGCGTTTGCCCAACATTTGTTCGTACTTGTGGGGCAAAGGATTAATCACCGTATCTGCCAAGCTTTTGTGGGCAGAGTCTTCGATGCGGGGCTGATTTTTTTCTGCGGCGATGTTGCCGATGGCAATGTTTTCTCCTGCGGTGAACATAAACCGGACATAATCCTGGAAAATAATCCCGATTTCCCGTCGCAGGTCTTCAGGATCGTAGTCGCACAGATCCACACCATCGAGTAAAATACGTCCTTCACTGGGCTCGTAGAGGTGGGCCAATAGTTTCACGAGCGTCGTTTTACCGGCGCCGTTTTCGCCCACCAGTGCCAGCTTTTCGCCGGGTTTAAGGTCGAAAGTGAGGTGTCTCAGCGCCCAATTTTCGGTGTCAGGGTATTTAAACCCGACATTTTCGAACCGAAACCCTGTTGTGAGGGGTCTTGGTACTTGTTTTTTCCCGGTATGATTTTCTGAAAATGGTTTCAACTCCAAGAAATCAAACAAATCCTGCAAATACAGGGAGGTTTCTGCAATGCGTGAAAATCGGCTGACGATACCCTGGAGCAACCCCTGTAACCGGGCGAAAGATCCGGCTAGAAAAGTGAGGGTACCGAGGGTAATTTGCCCGGCAACCGTTTGCCCAATTACAACCAAGTATGCAACATAGTATGAGACTGTTCCCAGGGAAGAAAACAAGGCACCCCAGGTGGCCCGTTTTAGCGCCAGCGATCGATTGACTTTAAAATAGCGATCAGAAATTGTTTTGAATCGATTGGCAATAAAGTCCTCCAGCCCGAATATTTTGATTTCCTTGGCCGTTTCGTTGCTGGCGCCGATGTAGCGCAAGTAATCAATTTCGCGCCGTTCGGGTGTCCAGGACCGAGAAAGAGAGTAGGATTCTTGGTTAAATTTAGCTTCTCCAATAAAAGAGGGTATCACGGCCACTACCAAAATCAACAGCAACCATGGGTTAAACACGGTAAGTCCGGTGGCGAGAAATACCACGGTGAGTAAATCTTGCCCCTGCGAAAGGACCATACTCATCAGGGCGGTTCGGCCTGCGGTTTGGGTGCGTGCACGTTCGAGCTTGTCGTAAAAAGTGGCGTCTTCAAATTGAAACAGGTCTAACGTAGCAGCATGGCGAATGATACGGACGGAGGAATCATTGTTGACCAAATCCCCCAACAAGCTGTCTGTCAAGGTGATGGCACGGTTCAGCAGGCTGCTGACAATGGCCAAGGCGCATTCCAAGCCTGCCCAAAACCAAAGGCTGCCGGGTACGCCCCAAGGGAGCGTGGTGCTTTGCCCACTGTTGGAAAAGCGAATAACATCATCAACGATTTCCTTACCGACATACAGCATGGTCAGTGGAATGGCCGCTTGCACGAGTCGCAACAAGATGTTCCACAGCGTCAATTGGGGAC
>JBIPOY010000374.1:0-3784 GCA_044378705.1 Saprospiraceae bacterium | reverse complement strand
AGCGGGGTTATTTGCCTCAATGGCGCTGCTGCCAGGCGCGTTCAAGTGGGTGACATCGTCATCATTATCTCTTATGCATACCTGACGCCGGAAGAAGCCAAAACTTTCCAGCCCATTGCTGTCTTTCCCGATGACAACAACCGTTTGGTGAAGGGAGAAAAGGTAGGGGCATAAAAAAAGGCCGCATTGCGCGGCCCTTCTTATCTCTCTACTGACTTCTGAAGGCCAATTTCACACAGAAAAACTTTCTCCGCAGCCACATGTTCGCGTAGCATTGGGGTTGTTGAACGTGAATCCCTTCCCCTCCAAACCGCCGGAAAACTCCAAGGTGGTATCAAATAGATATAAAAAACTTTTTAAATCCGTCACCACTTTCACGCCATTGTCTTCAAATACTTGGTCTGATGGCTTCGACTCATTGTCGAAATCCATTTTATAAGACAACCCGGAACAACCTCCCGAAGTTACACTGACCCGAATAAAGAAGTCGTCGGCAATTTTACCGGATTGTCTGACTTCCTGAATTTTATGCCGTGCGCTTTCTGCTACGTAAATCATAGTGCCGAACAAGAATGGTATGAAAAGGGATGGGTTAAAGAACTGGGGTAGGACTACATTCAGGCCGTTGCAACGACGTTTTCTTCGGTGATACCGTTTTTTTGACGGTAATCGCTGATGGCTGCTTTGATGGCATCTTCTGCCAATACCGAGCAGTGTATTTTCACGGGTGGCAACGCGAGTTCTTCCACGATGTCCATGTTGTCAATTTTAGCGGCTTCATCGAGACTTTTCCCCTTCAGCCATTCGGTGGCCAAAGACGAAGATGCGATGGCTGATCCGCAGCCGAACGTTTTGAATTTCGCGTCGCGAATCATCCCGGTTTCTTCATCCACCTCTATTTGAAGGCGCATAACGTCTCCACATTCAGGGGCTCCCACCAAGCCGGTACCAACATTTTTTGCTTCCTTGTTCAGAACGCCGACATTGCGTGGATTGTTGAAGTGTTCGAGTACTTTTTCTGAGTATGCCATGTTTATTACAGAGATTGAGATTGATTGAAACGGTTAGGTATTACCACCTGAGTAGCTGCTATTTTTTTTTGAAAATAGCATAGAAAAAACTTTTCACCGTGTAATAGATACGGTATAACAGTTTTTCAAAAGGGTCTGGAGGGCTTTGAATGGGCATGGTGTTGTCATGAAAAATAGCCTATTGGACTATAAAAAGACCTTTAAAGAAACGAAATCGCGCCATTCTTTAGTGCGCTGCCCAATCAATTTTCGTGAGGTCCACGCCATCCAGGTACATTTCCCATATTGGCGAAAGCTCACGCATGTGCTGAACGCCTTTGGCAACGAGTGCAATGGCATCCTCCACTTCTTCTTCTGTGGTAAAGCGCCCCAGCGAGAATCGAATACTTGAGTGCGCCAGATCGTCGCCCAAGCCCATGCCAACCAATACATAAGAGGGTTCCAAGGACGCTGACGTGCAGGCAGAACCGGAAGAAACAGCAATGTTCTGGTTGAATGTCATCATAAGCCCCTCTCCCTCGACGTGTTTGAAGGAGATATTTGCCACGTGTGGCATACGGCTTCCTTCATTGCCATTTACTTTTGTCTCCTCCAGTTTGGTCAATTCGGTTTGCAAATGATCCCTGAGTTTGCTCAGGCGGGCGGCATCCTGGTCCATTTCAAGGCGGGCAATTTCAGCCGCTTTGCCGAATCCAACAATACCCGGCACATTCAAGGTGCCGGAACGCATACCCCGTTCGTGGCCGCCACCATCCATCTGCGCGGTAACTTTCACACGCGGATTTTTTCGACTGACGTAAAGGGCACCGACGCCTTTGGGACCATACATTTTATGTGCCGTAAAAGACATCAAGTGGACACCTATTTCCTTTGGATGGGTGATGATTTTCCCAACCGCTTGCGTGGCGTCAGAGTGAAACAACACGCCGTTCTTTTCACAAATTTGTGCAATTTCACGCATGGGCTGTATCACACCGGTCTCATTGTTGGCCCACATGAGCGACACCAAAATGGTGGTCGGCTTGATGGCTGCTTCCAAATCTGACAAACTGATGAGCCCGTCTTCCTGTACTTTCAGATACGTAATTTCTGCACCCGCTTTTTCTAGGTGCTTACAGGTATCAAGAATGGCCTTGTGCTCTGTTTCGGCGGTGATGATGTGGTTGCCCTTTTTGGCATACATTTCAAAAACACCTTTCAATGCAAGGTTGTTGCTCTCTGTTGCACCGGAGGTGAAAATCACTTCTTTGTCTTCCACGCCAAGAAGTTGGGCAATCTGATCCCGTGCATAATCAACGGCATCTTCCGCTTCCCAACCAAAATGGTGGCTTCTACTGGCGGCATTGCCATGTTTTTCGTAGAAATATGGGATCATTGCATCTACCACCCGAGGGTCGCAAGGGGTGGTCGAATTGTTGTCAAGGTATATAAGTCGGCGTTGGCTCATGATCTTATTTAGATTTAATCAATTGCAAAGGTAAACAGGCTCGTTGGAAAAAAGGTTGTAAATTTCGGTATGAATTTCGAGAAAGAATACTCGAAATGTAGCAGCAAGAAATTCTACTTTTGCCGAACCATGCCAAACAACGAATTATTGTCAGCCTTTACCCCTGTCACCAAAGCCGAGTGGCTCCGACAAATCGCAAAAGATGTGAAGGGTGCACCACTGGATACCTTTGATTGGAATATCGACGAAGAATTAAGCCTGTCGCCTTTCGTACACGCTGAAGATTTTTCTGTGCCGCCACAACCGCTGTGGGATACTCAAAAAGGGTGGGAAATTGATGAGGTGATCGAGGTCACGGACGGCGTTTCTGCCCAGGCCCAGGCCTTAGAAGCACTACAAGGCGGTGCGGAAGGGTTGCAGTGGGTGTACGAAACGCCCCCCCAGGCCTCGGTGATGGAACAAAGCCTAGAGGGGATACACCTCGACTACATAGGAGTACACTTTGACGGCCCGGGGGTGCGACAGAACCCGGCAGCGATTTTCGGACTGCTTTCTCGTCTGGCAAAAAAACAAAATATCTCTACAAAAATGCTGCACGGATCGGTTGCCTTCAATCCTGTCCGAACTGGAGCACCCATCATCGATTGGCGGTATTTAATTGATCTTCTTGAATTTACCCAAGATAACTTTGGTTCTTTTCACATCATTACCGTAGATTTCTCTAGGCACGAAAATACCGCCAAGGCCTTGGCAGACACGTTGCGAACAGCCAATACCTACCTCACCCAAATGGCTGCGCGGGGGATTTCACCTGAAAAAGCAGCCGGCGCCCTACAGTTTGTGGTTCCCATTGGCAAGCGGTATTTTCTGGAAATATCAAAAATTAGGGCGCTGAAGTTGTTGTGGCTTCAGGTGTTACATGCCTGGAAAGCTCCTTTGACTTACCCAACCGTGGGAACATATTTTGAGGCAGAAGCCTACACAGACGACCTGTACACCAACATGATTCGATCTACGACCATGGCAATGTCGGCGGTAATGGGTGGCGCTGACCGGCTTTCGGTGCTGCCATACGACTCCGGCAGGTCGGCACTGGCGTCATACCCGGCATCGTTTGGACGGCGAATTGCGCGCAATGTACAGCACCTGTTGAAAATGGAGAGCGGCCTCCTGGAGGTGTGCGATCCTGCCGCGGGCAGTTACTATCTTGAGAAATTAACCACCGCGCTGGCAGAAAAAGCTTGGGCCGATTTCACCCGTACTGAACAATAAAATCAGTGGTGGTGACCTCCGGCGCCGTGTACAT
>JBIPOY010000066.1:0-10992 GCA_044378705.1 Saprospiraceae bacterium | reverse complement strand
GGCAAACAGCAGGCGGAGGAAGTCGTAAATTTCCGTCATGCTGCCTACTGTAGAGCGGGTATTACCGGTGGTAACCCGTTGTTCGATAGCAATGGCCGGGCAGATACCTCGGATATAATCAACGTCGGGTTTTTTCATTCTCCCCAGGAACTGTCGGGCATAGCTGGAAAGGCTTTCGACATAGCGACGCTGCCCTTCTGCATAGAGCGTGTCCATGGTGATACTTGATTTTCCGGATCCGCTTACGCCGGTGACGACGATGAGTTGGTTTTTGGGTATGCGGAGATCTACGTTTCGGAGGTTGTTTGTACGTGCTCCTTTGATGGTGATGTGCGCTGGATCAACGAGGTCAATGTCGGTGGTGGAAGGCATAGCGTTTGGGGGTATCCCGATCGGGTTTGGATCGCTGTTGGTGGGTGCCGTGATTTTTTTTGCCATTCCTGGTTTGTATAAAACGCAAAAATAATAAAAACTTTTTGTTTTGAAAACAATGATTCTTGGTAATGGGCAATATTGGATTGAAAAATGCGGCAAAATCCGAAATTGTTTTGGGGATTCCCAATGCGGCGCCCAAAAAACGGCAGCAGACAATCTGTTTTCGGATTAGCTGCAGGCTTTGAAAGCGCCCAAAAAGATACCCAGCCAAACGAGGCCTTTGATTAAGAAAAAGAGAAAACCGCCAATACCAAATCGGCGGATCCATGATTTCCAGTGCTTGTGTTCCATGCTCAGCGGTAATTTTTTATAAGTTGGGTGTTTAAAGTAATAAAACACCTGTTATTCGGTTATGGTTATCCAATCAAAAAATTTCACCAACGTTACAATGCGGCTACGCTCCAATTATTGCCCATTTGACTTACCACAAGGAATGCGATGTTATCACAATCTGCCTCCGACATCTTACTTTCCAGAGTAGAACGTGTCACGCAAAACGATTGGGGAGGGAATAAGTTGAAAAAATGGATGGAAGAAACATAATTATCCCAAAAAACGCCTTGTAATAAGCCTTTATGGTCGGTTGAGCAGATCAAAATGAATCAAAAATGGAAACTACAAGTATTCTTTTACAACAGATGTGAGGTGTTAACGGAGGGTTGTACTCGGGTTGTGTTCAGCTGTTGAGATGGGTATTACCAAAAGCATGAGGCGAATACCCTATTTTTGCCTTTTACTTTTGCGGATACAAACTGTTCAATAAATCATCCACCAAGACAATTTTTGAAATCAAAACAATAAATCGATGAAACGAATCCTGCTCCTATTATTGGTGCTGGTTGGAATGGGAGCTGCGGTTGCCTATTACCAATGGAACAAGCCCCACCAGAACATGACAACCGCCAAAACCGATGTTGCCATCGCTGCTCCTGCGTTGTTTGAGGAGTACAACGGCGACGAGAACGCCTGCAACGCCAAGTACCTCGACAAAGTGATTGCCGTGACAGGTAAGGTAAAAGAAGTCACCAACGATGAAGGGTCAGTAAAAGTTAGCTTGGAAGCTGGAGGAGATTTTGGAGTTCGTTGCGAACTTTCATCCGCGGATCCGAATGTGCGCACACAGTTTTCTCCCGGCGAAAGCGTGACCTTCAAGGGTACGTGCAGCGGGCTTAATTTTGATGTACAGTTGAGTAACTGTGTAGAAATTCGTTGAAAAAAGTAACTGGTTAGCGTGGCACGCTGTCTGGCCCAAAAAGTGGCCACTTTTTCGTCTCAGACGCGACCACGCTAACCAGTTACTTAAAAAAAACATTTTTCTAATCACCCTCCATTCATTTTTACCGATCATGTTGAATATGAAAAAGCAAATTTTAGTAATCCTAGTTTTTGTTGCGATTGTGGTAACGGGTTCTGCCCAAAATTATTTTACCCGAGATGGCAAAGTAAAGTTTGATGCCACGGCGGCTTCTTCTCCTGAAAAAATTGAAGGCCTGAGTAAAACTGGTTCTTGTGTCGTGGATGTGGCCACGGGTAAAATGCAGTGGGCAGTACTGGTGAAGGGCATTCAGTTTGAGAAAGCGCTGATGGAAGAGCATTTTAATGAGAACTACATGGAGTCCAGTAAGTACCCAAAAGCTACCTTTTCCGGACAAATAACCAACCTCAACGAGGTTAATTTTGGCAAAGATGGTACGTACAATGCGGTTGTTACGGGTAAAATGACCGTTCACGGCGTTACCAAGGATATGACAGCCAATGGCGCCCTTACCGTGGTTGGTGGTACCCTTAAATTGAATGCCGGATTCTCCTTGCTGCTGTCTGATTATGCGGTTGACATCCCGTCACTGGTCAGTGACAAAATCGCAAAAGAAGCCAAAATACTCATAGATGCCACTTTGGCGCCGTTGAAATAAGTCCACATTAGTACAAGCCATTGTAGAAAGAGAGGCTTCGGGCCATATTTTCCGGCGTGAGGTTCACGATTTTCATTGAAAAGGGCAATTCGTCCGGCAATGCCATGCGCACATTGCCGGACGAATTTTTTTTGTCCTGCAGCATCAATTTCCAGATTGCCGGAAATGCGGTTGTTGGGATGGGTCTGTGCGGAAAAACAGCAGCAATACGCGTGGCCATTTCGTCGTGTTTGCCGGAGAGCATTGATTCGCAGATCATACCCATGGCCACGGCTTCTCCGTGGGTAATTGGATCGGGACCATCCAGAAAATAACTTTCCAGGGCATGGCCGAAGGTATGGCCAAAATTGAGGAGCATTCGGGGTCCAGTCTCGAGGGGATCTTCTGCGACGATACGCAATTTAACGGCGATAGAGGCGTGCAGCAATTGGATCCATTGGTCTGGCGAGTATTTTGAGAACGGCCAATTTTTTGGAATGAGGTTCCACAGTTCTGGGTTGCCGATCAAGGCATGTTTGATGATTTCAGCAAAACCACTTCGAAGAGTTCGCAGAGGGAGTGTTTCCAGAAACACGGGGTCAGCGAACACCGCTGTCGGTGGTTTAAAAACGCCGAGTATATTTTTTATGCCATGAAAATCAACCCCCAATTTTCCCCCGATGGCCGCGTCAGTCATGGCGAGCAAGGTAGTTGGGATGTGCACAAAATCAACGCCTCGTTTCCAGGTAGCGGCACAAAAGCCGCCCATATCGCTGATTACGCCACCCCCGAGGTTCACCACCAGGGCATTTCTGTCGAGGTTGGCGTTCAGCATAGACAGCCATATTTTCTCACAGGAGGCTAAGTTTTTATAGGTTTCACCGGCTGGCACTTGGGTTACAACGGGGGGAGTTGCCTTACCGATAATGGCAAGAAAAATGGGGAGACAAAACGCCGCCGTGTGTTCATCCACGATGACAAATACCTGGGAGTAGCGTTGGTGGGCAAACCAAGTGGAGAAGGTCTCTGAAAGCGGACCCAGAAAAACATTGCTGTTGGCCGGTTGTGTGTGTCGTTCCATGGGAGCGAAGGTAGTCTCTCGGCGATCATAATCGGAGGACTAAAAAAAGTCGGCACCGCTTGCTAATGCAAGAAGTGCCGACGTAAAGCCCTTTAAAGGGTTGGAAATTGCGAAATACTTTTAATTTGTAACTGGTTAGGTGGCACGCTGTCTGGCCCAAAAATGCGACCACGCTAACCAGTTACTATAATTTTTCTCCCCACCATTTTTTCACTTGCCAACCTTTCAGGTACATGACAGGAAGGATGATGAGCGTAATGAAAGTGGCGAAGCCGAGGCCGAAAATAATCGTCCAAGAAAGCGGCCCCCAGAAAGCGACGGAGTCGCCCCCGAAGAAAATATCAGGGTTTCCGTGGGTGAATAGGCTTTCAAAATCAATGTTTAGTCCAACGGCCAGCGGCATCAGACCAAGGATGGTTGCCGTTGCGGTCAGGAGTACGGGGGTCATCCGAATACGTCCGGCTTCAATGACAGCCTCTCGTACTGGCAACCCCCGTTCGCGCAGGATGTCGGTGAATTCGACGAGTAGAATACCGTTTCGCACCACAATACCTGCTAGGGCGACGATGCCTACCCCCATCATGATGACGGAGAAGTCCATTTTAAAAATCGCCATACCAAGCAGCACCCCAATGATACTGAATACGACCTCGGTGAGGATGATGAGCGGTTTTCCAAAGGAGTTGAATTGAGCGACGAGGATCAGCAGAATCAGGAACATGGAAATGATCAAGGAGTTGCCGAGGAAGCTCATAGCATCCATCATTTCGGCATCTTCACCTGCGAAACCGACGGTGACACCCTCTTGAGCAGGCAGGGAAGCGACGGCTGCTTTTACGGCTTTTACCACCTCCGTTTGTTTGGGTTGATATTCAGCGGTGATATTGGAAGCGATCGTGACCATCCGAGTTTGATCTTTTCGTCGGATACCACCGTATGTATTGGTGTACTTGATATCGGCGAGTGCTGCTACCGGAACGGAGCGCAATACGCCACCCATATTCATGTCGCGGAACGTGACGTTCATATTTTCAACGGCGTTGATGTTGGCGCGTTGTTCCGGCATCAGGCGAATGATAACAGGTATTTCGTCTTCGCCGTCGCGGAATTTGGTGGCTTCTTTGCCGAGAATAGCGGTTCTGAACTCACTGCCTATTTGAGCGCTGGAAATACCCTCTCGGTTGGCGCGTTCGCGGTCTATTTGCACACTTATTTCGGGTTTAGAAACGATAAGATCGCTCCGCAACTCTTCCACACCGGGAATAGAAAGCGAGTCGAGGTAGTGTTTCACGGCGGAAGATACCGCGATGAGTTGTTTGAAGTCGTCGCCGCGTATTTCTACCGAGATGGGTTTTGGGGTAGGAGGTCCTCCTTGTTCCTGATTGACACTGATTTCTGCCCCTGGAATGAGTCCTTTGGTTGCTTCTCGGATGCGGTCCATGTATTTTTTGGTGTCTTCGCCATGTCTTTCGCCATATTCTACGAAGGCTACGCCAACTTTTCCTTTGTTGGAGGCGGCGGTTCGATCCGTGTTGTCTTCTGAAGCGCCCAAGGCGATGTTGGTCAGTACAGATTCCACGATGGGGTTGTCTTTACCCAACACTTCTACCACTTTTTGCTGTACGATACCCGTCAGGGAATCGGTTACAGCTACGTCCGTTCCAACGGGCAAGTTGATGAATACGTAGATAAAATTGGGGTCTGCTTTTGGGAACAGCACCATGTTTGCTTCTCGCGAAAAGGTCATGGCGAGGGAAAGCATCAGCAGTGTTACCATGACTGTGATCATTTTCCAAGCGTGGTTGAGGGCTACGGAAAGAAAGCCTGCGTACGCATTTTGAACAGCTGGCCAGCCTTTCAATTGAAACCAATTGACCGCTTTTTCGAGCAGAAACTTATAAAGTAGGACGAACAAAGCGCTGCTTACGGCAAAATTACCCAGTCCGGGGTTACCGTTGACATAAAAGCCAATGGTAGCCAAAGCGAACAGTGCGTATCCGATGTAAGTTCTGCGTCGTTTTTTTGTTTCATTCACGACCACCCCTTCCCGCTTGTTGTCGCCCATAAACCACACGGCAAAAACGGGATTGACGATATAGGCCACTAGGAGAGAAGCGGTGAGGGTAATGATGATGGTTACCGGAAGGAAGTGCATGAATTTGCCAAAAATACCGCCCCAAAAAACAAGGGGGAAGAATGGGGCAAGGGTGGTGACGGTACCCGTCAACACGGGTAAGAATACCTCTCCGGTTGCTTTTTTGGCAGCCTGAACGATGGTTAGCTCGGGCTCGTCGTGGTAAATTCGGTGGGTATTTTCGATCACCACGATGGCATCATCTACGACAATACCGAGGCCGAGTAGGAAGGCGAAAAGTACGATCATGTTGAGGGTAAAGCCCAGGCTTGGCAACACCATGAAAGCGATGCACATAGAAAGCGGAACAGCCATGGCCACGAAAATAGCGTTGGTAGCACCCATGAAAAACATGAGAATCAGGGCTACCAGTATAAATCCGATGATGATGGTGTTGATCAAGTCATGCAAGGTGACGCGGGTAGCGCGACTTTGGTCTCCGGTGACGGTAACATTCAGATTGGTTGGGAAGTCACTGGCCTTCATTTCAGCGACGATGGCCTTGATTTTGTCGGAGGCATTGATGAGGTTTTCTCCTGATTTTTTGATGACGTTCAGGCCAATCACATTTTTGCCATTGAGGCGGCTGTAGCTTTCCTGTTCTTTGTGGCCTAGTTTTACCTCTGCAATATCTTTGAGGTAGAGCATAGCGCCCGACTGCGAGGCGATGAGGATGTTTTTAATTTGTTCGACATCTTTAAAATCGCCGCGGATGGAAACCGAACGGGTCATGCCACCAATATCGACGTTGCCGGCGGAGATGGTCATATTTTCGTATGCCAGGGCATTTTCTATGTCGCGGAAAGTGAGACTGGCCGCTGCCATTTTATACTTGTCCACATTGACCTGCACTTCTTTTTCGAGTGCGCCAACGAGGTCCACGCGGGTAATTTCTCGCATATCTTCGATGCGATCCTTGAGGCGGTCGGCGTAGTCTTTTAGCTTGTCGAGGCTAAAATCGCCTGAAATATTGACATTCATGATTGGGACGTCAGAAATGTCAAATTCCGTTACGGTTGGGTCTTGTAGCAGGTCGTTGGGCAGGTCGCGTTTGGCTTTGTCAACGGCATCCTTTACTTTTTGCTTACAAAGGGGTACGTCGAGGTTCGTATTGAACTCCACCACCACGCTGGAAAAGTCTTGAATGGAGGAAGAGGTAACCTTTTTAACGCCACTGATGCCCTTCAACTGTTTTTCGATGGGTTTGGTGCAGAGTTGCTCCATGTCGGAGGGAGAGGCGCCCGGATAAATGGTGGATACCACGATGGTTGGCACCACCACGTCAGGGAACTGCTCTTTTGGGAGCGCATTGTACGACATGATACCCGCCAGCGTAATAATCACCGTAATGACGAAAATGGCCGTTCGGTTGTCAATAGACCAGGAGGTTGGTTTAAATTCTTTCATTATTAAGGAGTGAATAAGGATTGTAGGAGAGGAGAAAGGGATTCGGCGTCCACAGAAGGGTTATAAAATGGTTTCGCGCACTAAAACGCGACTGTTTCACCCGAATTCACGTCTTGAAAACCTGTTGAGATGATCAAATCGCCTTTTTTCAGTCCGTTCAGTATTTCTACGTTTCCGCCGTAGTTTTGTCCTTGTTGGATGGTTGCTTTTTTCACGACGGCTTGTTTGTCAGCAGTTTTTTCTGCGATCAGCACAAAATCTCCGTCTTCGGCAGTTTGAATGAGGTTGACCGGCACGATGACGGCGCTGAGGTTTTGGTAGTCGATAATTTTCATAACGGCTACCTGGTTGGCGCGGTATTCAGATCCCGGGAGGGCACATTCTACGGTGAACGTCCGCGTCATGGGGTTGATGGTATTGCCGACGAAGGTGACGCGGGTGGTTATTTCTTTGTTGGTGTCGGGGAATAGCACCTGTACAACATCGCCTTTGTGTACCCGAGCGGCGTATGCTTCTGTCACCTCGCCTTTTACTTTTAGGTTGCTGAGGTTGAGGATATTGCACAGGGGCATACCAGGTGCGATGGCTTGACCTTGTTTGAGCATCACCAAATCCACACTGCCACTGGTGGGCGCATAAATTTTAGACATACTCAACTGTTCTTTCACGGTTACGATGCTTCGTTCCAAAGATTCTTTGCCGTTTTTTGCTTGAATAAAGGCCACTTCGGTGCCAATTTTTTGATCCCAAAGTCCTTTTTGTCTGTTGAAGATATCAGTGGCGGTGGCGAGTTGACCTTCAATTTCTGCCAAGCTTTTGAGCATCACGTTGTCGTCAATTTCTGCGAGTAATTGGCCTTGTCGGACCTTATCACCGTTTTTGACGTACACTTTTTTCAGTGCACCGGGCATTTTAGCCGTTGCCATCACACTTTCATTGGCATCAACCTTTCCTTGTAAGTCAATAAAGTGACGGAAGGGTGCGGTATTGACTTCGCTGAGTGCGACGGTGTGAATTTTAGGGGTCGGTTTTTCGATTTGTTTTTCGAGTTCTGTGATTTGGAGGTCAATTTTGGCTTTTTTGGCTTTCAGGTTGGCCAGTTCTTTTGCAGGGTCATTGTTTTTATCGCCGCATGCAGGCGTGATCAAGATGAAAGCGAGGATAAGCGTAGGAAATGAAAAGATGTTTTTAAGTATCATTGTTGTTGCTGTTAGTCTTTATTGATGTTGAACCAATGGTTTAGATTGGTGTAGTAGAATAGAGGGGGCGTTGTGCGCACCGGTTTTGAATTATTTGTTTCCGAGGGCTTTTTTGATGGCGACTCGAGCGCCTAAAAGATCGTATCGAGCGGTCATAAGCGACTGTTGAGCGGTGTAGAGGCCTTGTTCGGCTTGCGTGACTTCGAAGCTACTGCCGATGCCTGATTTGTACTTGGTTTGTGTTGTGTTGAAAATACGTTGAGCCAGGTCGAGGTTTTTCTGCTGGTTGTTGACGCGTTCCGTTGCGTTTTGGAATTGTTTTCGTGCCATTTCCAGTTCGAGTGTCATGGCATTTTCGAGCATTTGTTTTTGTATGTCAACATTTTGCAAGGCAATCAAGGCGCGTTGTTTTTGTGATTTTGAGTAACCGCCATCATAAATGGGAACACCGATAGAAACGCCGGCCACCGCAGAAGGGATGTAATACCAGCTGCTGAACCCGGGGTTGCTTTTTGAGCCAAAACCTCCCTGAAAACCCGGAGACCACTGAGCGAACCCTGCTACAGAGGGCATCCACGGTTTGGAGTATAAGTCCACTTGCACCACATTGAGGTCGCGCGCCTTCAGCAAGGCCACGTATTCAGGGCGGCTCATGGGATTGAGTTGGCTGGAGAGGTCGGCTGAGGCATACAGAAGGAGGAGTTTTTCCACATTGTCGGAGGGCGTAACCGATTCACCTACGGGCATTCCCATGGCAAATTTGAGGGCATTGACCACCATTTCTTGTTGTCGAGCTAAGTTGTCACGTTCGCTGCGTAGGCTGGAAAGAGAGAGTTCGAGCCTGTCCACATCTAGTTGCTCGGCAAAACCTGCTTGGTTGATGGCCTTGGTATCAGTGAGTAGTTTGTTGAGATTGCCGATGTTTTTGTCCAAAGTAGTCAGGTTATCAGACAGCAACAGGGCTGGCAGGTAAGCATCCGTGACTTGGTTGCGCAGGGTGTATCGCGTAACGGCGAGTTGATCCTCCACGTATTGTTTGTAGTACTTGGCTGCGCGGATGGCGGTGATGTAGGAATTATTGAAGATTAACTGTGTCAGTTTCAACTCACCGGCTAGGCTGTGAACAGAACTAAACACAATTTTTTCCGAGCCGGTGCCGAAACCAAGCGCACTGGCCGGTACGCCTGCGCGTTGGAGGAAGCCTGTGTAAGTAACGCCGGCGGTTACTTGCGGCAATCCGGAGGACAAACTTTGTTTGATGCTCCAATCGGCATCCGTGACCTGGAGTTGGGCTGTTTTGATGGTTGGGCTATTGGTGAGTGCATACTGCACACAATCCTCTAGGCTGAGACTTTGTTGAGCGGAGGTGATGTGGGCGATGAAAAGTAGGGGAAGAATTCGGATAAAATTGAGCATAGGAGAGTTTTTATGCGTATTGTGATGATCTGACCGAGTGTTAAGGAATGAATGTTCTACCTTTTTCGGATAGGATTCCATGCAGGTAGTGCAGGAGATATTCTTTGAATATTTCATCTCTTTTGAAGGTGTTTTGTGGAAAAATAGTTTCGTCAAACAGTTGGAATGAGGAAGCGATGTGAAAACGCGTGACGATTTCGATGTCAAAGTTATCGCGGTAGAGCCCCTCCCGTACCCCTCTTTCAAGGTTGTTTCGAACAATTTGATAGAGAAATCCTTGTTGGTAATCGCGCATCATGTCCCAAGAGTCCCGGTGGTATTTTTGAAGGTCGTGGATTACATTGGCCTTCATTTGCGCCATCTGCTGGGTATTGTGCTCAATGACGAGAAACATTTCTTCGATGGCGTTTTTGGCGGAATGGAACATGGCCTCACACCCTCTTTTTTCTTGGGAGATGTAGTGTTCCAGCATTTTTTTAACCAAATCGTCTTTGCTTTCAACGAAGGTGTAGAGCGTTTTTTTTGAAATGCCCAGCTCCCGCGCCACATCATCCATGGTGATGCTTTTGATGCCTAGCCGTAAGAACAGGTCTTCCACCCGTTTCAGCCATTTTTTTTCTTGTTCTGAAAACATGGCGCAAAGGTAACAATGGAAACGATTTTTTGGCCAATCGTTTCCATTGTTACCTTTTTTTTCGACGAACGTCCGAAAAATAGGGATTTACCTTTACAGGCGCTTTCATCCATGTTTTCTAAACGGCAGGGGTTCGTACCATAGAAGGCAAAAAAAAGGTTCTTGGATGCCGAAAAAGCAACCAAGAACCCATGTGAAGCCCCATTGGTGGGGAGGAGATATTAGGATTTTCGTTTGAGCATCAATAGCGGTAGTATTCTGGTTTGAACGGTCCTTCTACCTTCACGCCGATGTAATCGGCTTGGTATGCTGCGAGTTCTTCCAATTCCACGCCAATTTTGGCCAAGTGAAGACGGGCGACTTTTTCGTCGAGGTGTTTTGGCAGCATATAGACATTGTTGTCGTAATTTTTGCCATTTTGCCAGAGTTCCAACTGTGCGAGGACCTGGTTGGTAAAGGAGTTTGACATAACGAAGGAGGGGTGTCCTGTGCCGCATCCAAGGTTAACCAAGCGGCCTTCGGCGAGCAGGATGATATCTTTTCCATCAATATTGTAGAGGTCCACTTGAGGTTTGATGGTAACTTTGGTTTGGCCATAGTGTTGGTTGAGCCAAGCCATGTCAATTTCATTGTCGAAGTGGCCGATGTTGCAAACGATGGTTTTATCGTTCATCATACGGAAGTGTTTTTCCTGCACGATGTCACAGTTGCCGGTGGCAGTGACCACGATGTTGGCGCGGGGAATTGCGTTTTCCATACGTTTCACTTCAAAGCCGTCCATAGCTGCTTGCAGG
>JBIPOY010000373.1:0-3797 GCA_044378705.1 Saprospiraceae bacterium | reverse complement strand
GAAAAGGGCTACCACGCCATTGTGCTGGGTCGCGGGGTGTTGAATGCGACGGGGGTGATGTACTATACTCTGAAGACGGCAACGGAATCCGAAACGAAGAAAATGATACGGGCACGGTAGGTGCCCTAAGAGGCACATACTTCGGTGATCCTTTAAAAATAACGTGTTAAAAAGGGATGGGGTGCCTCGGAAAGCCGGGGCGCCCTCGTCCCACCTAAATAGTTACGAAAAAAATACACTGAATGGGTTTTGTACCGTACATTTGCTCCTGAAATGTTGCGTTTTTTATATTTTCTACTCATAATTGGTATTGTAGGACAGGCATCCATCCGGTCGGTCCTGACATTGCATTATCAATTGAATCGTGCAGTTTATCTAAAAAAATGTGAAAATAAAGACAAGCCTAACCTCCATTGTGATGGCAAATGCTATCTTAAAAAGAAAATGGGCGTAGAGAAAATGGAGCGTTCAGGACAACCGAAACTTCCTGAAAATTTTCAACAAATAAAGGATTTGCAATTGTTCTGCGAAGACTTGGTTCCATTCGGTTTCCTGCGTGCCGAGCGGATAGAAAAAATACAACTGCCTGCTTTTAAGCACTCCCTCCTGCCTGTGTATATTCCGGCTGTTTTTAGGCCTCCGGCGTGTTGCTGATGTAGTACCATACACTCAGATCTCATCAGAATTTCCTAAAATTTCAATAATGCGAGCACTATTCATACTAGTGGCGCTACTATCGTTTGCGCCGGCTGCTTCGGGGTGTGACGTTTTTGGCTGTTCCATTGGAGGCAATTATTTTGGTATCTTACCACGGTTTCACAAGCATTTTATTGGTTTCCGTTGCTCGGATCAATCTTCCCGATCAACCCACAGCCTGTTATCCGCAAAAAAAGGCATTTTTGATCCTGAAGAACAATTTAGATCCGTTGATGTTATCACGAGATTGTATCCATGGTGCAGGATTCAAATACTGGCACTCGCTCCGTACCACGACTTGTCGTGTAGAAAAAAGTGTTGAGACCCACAACCGGGGGCTTGGTGATTGCTCTATTCTGGTGAGTATTATCGTGCTTAATTCCGGAGACAGTCTACATCAACGTTGGAAACACTCTGCGACGGCTACCAGTAACTTCTTTTTTTAACACAATCGCAAACGCATATTCTTTTTTGGGGGCGTTCATTTAGCCCACTGAATTACGCATCATTCACTGAAAAAAACGACCATTTCCATGAAAAAAGTACTGCACTACATTTGTATGGTGGCTATTGTCACGTTGGTTGCTTGTAAAGACAAAAATGCAAAACCCTCTGACAATCAAGATATTCCGGGCCAAATTGTTCAGCCCGGATCCATCAATCCACAATCAGTTGCCGGAAGAATCAACCAAGCCACTTCGGCGGTAGCCGAACAAACAGCTCTCCCTTGGGCGGGCAACTTAGACCCTGTTTGTAGCATGAAGATTGACAGAGACGTAGAAGATACCCTGCAATACCAGGGTAAAATATATGGGTTTTGCTCAGAAAGTTGTAAGGAATCCTTTCAGGAAAGCCCTCAAAAGTGGGTCGTAGAAAAATAATAAGTAGGTACATTTTATACTATGAAACATCAAATAGCATGCTTCTTATTTCTACCAATGTGCTTGTTTGGACTACAAGCTTTTGGTCAAACAAGCGATTTTGAGTCCATCATAGAAGGCGAAAAATCGGCCTGGATCAAGGCGCAAGCCGCCCAAGACCGAGGTGTACAAACCTTGGCCAACAACCGCAGCGATGTTCGCTATTGCCGCTTGCATTGGACGGTTGATCCTGCCATTAAATTCATCACCGGGGAAGTCATGACGGTTTTTGACCCCATAGAGATGGTTGGCAGCCTCGACTTTGACTTCTCTGCCGTCTTGACCATGGACAGCGTGCTATACCACGGACAAACCATTCCTTTTTTGCGGACCGGTGACATTCTATCGGTTTCGTTTCCCAATGTATTGCCGCCTTTTTTGTCCGACTCCATCACTTTTTTTTACAAAGGAGCGCCGACATCTTCCGGTTTTGGCTCATTTGAGGTCAATACGCACGACAATACTCCGGTGCTGTGGACCCTCTCTGAGCCCTACGGCGCCATGGAATGGTGGCCTTGCAAACAGTCGTTGAATGATAAAATTGACTCAGTGGATATCTTCATCACCAATCCTGAGGGATACCGTGCGGCTAGCAACGGTAGGTTGATGGGTGAGTCAACCCTCAATGGCCAAACAACAGCCCATTGGAAACACCGATATCCCATTGCGGCCTATCTTGTTTGTATGGCAGTCACCAACTATGTTGACTACCTCAACCTGGTACCTTTTAATGGTGATACAACGACTGTGCTCAATTATGTTTACCCGGAAAGCATAAACGCTGCCCAAGCAGGGACTGCAAACATTGTTCCTCAGATGCAACTTTACAACCAACTTTTTGGTGTGTATCCGTTTCATTCTGAAAAATATGGCCATACACAGTTTGGTTGGGGGGGAGGCATGGAGCACCAGACCATGACGTTCGTTGGCAGTTGGGGGTTTGAATTGTTGGCACATGAACTTGCCCACCACTGGTTTGGAGACAAAGTAACCTGTGGGTCTTGGGAAGACATCTGGCTCAATGAAGGTTTTGCTACCTATCTGAGTGGCCTGTGCTATGAAAATTTGCAGCCTCAGTATTGGCAAAATTTTAAGCAAAGTCGAATCAACAGCGCTACCAGTCAGGTCGATGGTTCGGTACGGGTGGATGACACCACGTCTGTTGGTCGAATTTTTAGTGGACGGCTTTCTTATGCCAAAGGCGCAATGGTATTGCACATGTTGCGCTGGGTATGTGGCGACAGCTCTTTTTTTACAGGGGTGCGAAACTACCTCCACGATCCCACATTGGCGTACGGCTACGCCTTGACAAATGATTTAAAGCATCACTTGGAACAGGCTTCAGGAAAAAACTTAAATGGTTTTTTCGCCGATTGGTATTACGGAGAAGGATATCCTTCCTATCGTGTTGACTGGTCTAAAAGCACTTCAAACATCGTCACTGTCCAGTTGGACCAAACCCAATCCCACCCATCCGTGGCTTTTTATGAGATGCCGGTTCAGGTGTCCTTCTCGAATGGTGTCAAAGACACGACGGTCGTTTTTGACCATACCCAAAACGGACAGATATTCACGGTAGCACTGGATTTTAGTCCTACGAACTTGGTAGTCGATCCCAATCTGTGGATTGTCAGTCGCAATAATTTTGTGCAAGAACTCAGCGCAACAGGAGAACCAAAGCCGCCTTATGCCCTTGAAATTGTGCCCAATCCATCTCCCAAAGACATTCAGGTGCTGCTTACCGTACCATACAGTGGGGTAGTGGTTATTTCTCTTTTTCAGGCAGACGGTAAAATGTTGGAAAGCAGTACTCAAAACATCCTAGAAGGGCTGAATACCATCGTGCTGAATGGGGCAAATCGCCCGTCAGGTTGGTACCGCGTTCGTATGGAAGGCAAAGGCTGGATAGCTGAACGTTCGGTGTTGGTTCGTTAATACACCACAAAATAGTAAATCACAGGAATATTTTTTTACACTTTTCAAACAACATGGCGACGCTCAAGGCGCTGAAAATTCGATTTTTAACCTTTAAAATTCACACACCATGCAAAAAAATCAAAATTACGTATTACTCGCCTTCTTATTGGCTGTTTCCATCATCGCTTGTCACAAGCATGAGGATGATACCAATAACCCGGTTGTTACCATCACCGCTCCTACGGTGAACGCATCCATCACTGG
>JBIPOY010000372.1:0-3798 GCA_044378705.1 Saprospiraceae bacterium | reverse complement strand
GCGCCAGATCCGCCGCCAGTTTCTCGATTTTTTTGAATCCAAAGGCCATAAAATTATTCCTTCTGCCCCGATGGTGGCCAAAAGCGACCCCACGCTCATGTTCATCAATTCCGGTATGGCGCCGCTGAAAGACTTTTTTCTCGGCAACCAAACGCCGCCCTCTAAGCGTGTGGCAGATACGCAGAAGTGCCTGCGGGTCAGTGGTAAACACAATGACTTGGAAGATGTAGGGTTCGATGGATACCACCATACGATGTTTGAAATGTTGGGCAACTGGTCTTTTGGCGATTATTTCAAAAAAGATGCCCTGGCATGGTCGTGGGAGCTACTGACGGAGGTCTATAAAATACCCAAAGATCGCTTGTATGTGTCGGTATTTGGTGGCAATGAGGCGGAAGGGGTGCCTTTTGACCAGGAAGCGTACGACGTTTGGCGCACCATGCTGCCGGAAGACCGCATTATGCGCTTTGGCAAAAAAGAAAATTTTTGGGAAATGGGTGAAACGGGCCCTTGTGGTCCCTGCTCAGAAATTCATGTGGACCTGCGCACAGACGCAGAGCGTGCCGAAAAAGATGGCCGTAGCTTGGTAAACGCCGATGACCCAAATGTGATTGAGGTTTGGAACAACGTGTTTATGCAGTTTGTACGCAAAGCCGATGGTTCGCTCGAAGACCTTCCAGCAAAGTCTGTTGATACGGGAATGGGCTTTGAGCGCCTTTGCCGAGCGGTACAAGGCACGTCTTCTAATTATAGCACAGACCTGTGGATGCCAATGTTTGCCTTGTTGGGCGATCTTTGTGGCCATTCATATCAAGATACCTATCCCGGTACCGGCCAGTCGGAAGCGGTTGTTAAGAAAGACATCGCCATGCGCGTTGTGGCGGATCACTTGCGGGCGGTTGGTTTTGCCATTGCAGACGGAGAATTACCGTCCAATACGGGTGCCGGCTATGTCATTCGCCGTATTCTACGTCGAGCGGTGCGGTATTATTATTCCTTTTTGGATCTGAAAGAGCCGGTGTTGTACCGCTTGTTCCCGGTGCTCGCCCTTGAAATGGACGATGTTTTTCCGGAACTCAAAGCCCAACAGGATTTCATCGTTCGGGTGTTGTTGGAGGAGGAAAAATCTTTTCTCCGAACCCTTGAACAGGGACTCAAACGCTTCGACAACCTAGATATTCAAGACAATACGGTTGCGGGTGCGCAGGCTTTCGAATTGCTCGATACGTTTGGCTTCCCAATTGACCTGACCCGCCTGATTGCGCGGGAAAAAGGCCTGTCCGTAGATGATGCAGGTTTTGACAAGGCATTGGCAGAACAAAAAGCGCGGTCTCGCAAAGATGCTGCCAAACAGGTTGGCGACTGGATGGTGCTGCGCGACGAGTCTGATATTGAATTTGTAGGCTACGACTACCTCGAAACCAGCAATAGTTGCGTCACCAAATACCGAATCGTGACGGTGAAAGAACACCCACAATACCAATTGGTGCTCAACCGAACGCCATTCTATCCCGAAGGCGGCGGTCAGGTAGGTGATACCGGATACATGTTTTTTGGTTCGGAAAAAATCCGAGTGCTGGACACGAAAAAGGAAAATACCCTGGTGATGCACATCGTTGAAAAGTTTCCCGAAGACATAGACGATGACGCTGTTGTGTGCATGGTTGACGCGCAAAAACGCGGGTTAACCGAAAGCAACCACTCCGCAACCCACCTACTACATGCCGCTTTGAGGCAGGTATTGGGTACCCACGTGCAACAAAAGGGGTCTTTCCTCGACGATCATACGTTGCGTTTTGATTTCCAGCATTTCCAAAAAGTGACCGACGACGAGCTTACCCGTATAGAAAGCATCGTCAACCGGAAGATACGGGAAAATATTCAGCTCGAAGAAGCCCGTAACCTGCCCATCGAGGAGGCTAAGAAATCGGGGGCAACGATGCTTTTTGGAGAAAAATACGGCGAATCGGTGCGTATGATCACTTTTGACCCGGGTTATTCCAGGGAACTTTGTGGGGGCTGTCATGTGCGCTATACCGGCCAGATCGGCTATTTCAAAATTACAACTGAAACCGCGGTGGCTGCCGGGGTACGGCGCATCGAAGCGGTTACGGCTGCCGGTGCTGAAGCGTATGTCGGTGCCTTGGAGAACGAAATTTCTTCCATCAAAAACGTGTTGAAAGCCAAGGACCTGACGAAGGGTATTGTGGCATTGCAGGAAGAAAATAAGCAGCTTCAAAAAGCCCTTGAACGCATGGTACAAGAGCAAGCCAATGGTCTTCGCGCCGGGCTTCGAACGGAAATTACGACCCTGAACGGGGTGCTTTTCCTCGCAAAAATTCTTCCGATTGGTGATGCCAATGCAGTGAAAAATCTCGCCGTAGAGCTGGAACGGGAAGTCGGCAATGCTGTGATTGCGTTTGGTACTGTTTCATCCGATGGTAAGCCTTCCCTGACGGTCAAAATAAGTGATCATTTGGTGAAAGAAAAAGGCCTCAACGCCGGCGTTATCGTGCGCGAATTGGCCCAGAAATTTCTCAAAGGCGGCGGCGGTGGTCAGCCCGGATTTGCAACGGCCGGCGGTACCGATGCCGGAGGGCTTCAAGAGGCGGTGGATGCCGTAAAAGGGTACCTGTGAAGGGGCGTTTTTTCTAACCGCTGAAAAGGCGTTTTTTGTACGCAGTACTTTATATGGCCACCGAAAAAATCTATTCCCGCTCTTGGCGTCTGCGCAAAGCATACGGTACCGCTGCTGTGCTGATTCTAAGCTATACTTGGTTGTGGTTGTTGCGAAAAATATTGGGTAGAGCTTGGTACCAGCGCCGTATTGTTGCGCTCCATTTGCGCAATGCAGAACGTGTAAAAACGGCAATTTTGCAACTCAAAGGGTTGTTTATCAAGTTGGGGCAGTTGTTGTCTATTCTGGGCAATTTTCTGCCGGAAGCGTTTCAAAAACCCTTGGAAGCTTTGCAGGACCAAATTCCCGCAAGACCTTTTTCGGAGGTGCGTGACCGTATTTTCCGCGAGCTGGGCAGGCCTCCGGAAGAAATTTTTGCCCGGTTAGACGAACAGCCCCTGGCAGCAGCTTCTATTGGACAAGCGCACCGCGCACAACTCCCCGATGGCACGGAAGTGGTGGTGAAAGTTCAACACCTCAACATTGAGCTTATTGCGGCTGTTGACCTCGAAATTATCCGCAGGCTTACGGCTATTTTTTCTTGGTTTTACCAAATCAAGGGGATGGATTACCTCTATACGCAGATCAAAAAAATGATAGAGGAGGAGCTGGATTTTAACCGGGAGGCTGTTTCCATGCAGAAAATTGCACACAACCTCGTGGATGAGCCACAATTTGTCATACCCCAAATACACCCTGACTATTCAACGGCCCGGGTGATGACGACCACTTGGTACAACGGTGTAAAAATATCCAACCTCGCCCAATTGGATGCTTGGGGAATCAATCGGCGCGACCTTGCCGTCAGGATATTACAAGTGTACTGTCGTATGGTGTTCAAAGATGGCTTTTACCACGCCGATCCGCACCCTGGAAATTTATTGGTGCAGCCCGATGGCACCTTGGTATTGCTCGATTTTGGTGCTGTAGCAGAGATCAGTCCTGCGTTGCGGGAAGGCATTCCGCAGCTGATTGAAGCAGCGGTAAAAAACGATACACCGGCTATGATCCAGGCATGCCGTTCGATGGGCTTTCTTGCGGAGGGCCGTGAAGCAGAAAAAATGGCCGCCACGATGATTGCCGCTTTCCGCAATTTCCTTCAGAATGAAGTACAGTTTGAG
>JBIPOY010000275.1:0-4869 GCA_044378705.1 Saprospiraceae bacterium | reverse complement strand
TGCGTGGTTGGATGATGGCGGTGACTGTGGACACCTTCGGCAACTTTAGCCGCATGGAACCCTTTGCTGAAAATCTCCAATTCTCACGGCCAATGGACATGATCGTGGATAAAAATGGTACCATTTGGCTGTTGGAATACGGTACGCAGTGGTTTGCCACCAACGCCGATGCACGCCTCACGCGTATTGATTATGTGCGGGGTAATCGACCACCGGCACCATCTTTGGAGATGAAACAAAGTGCCGGCGCTACCCCTTTTGCCGCCTATTTCTCTGCCGCAAAAACAAAAGATTACGACGGAGAAAGGTTGCGTTACGAATTGAATTTCGGCGACGGCACACCGCCCCAAATCATTCATGCGAAGCAGCCCACCGCCCTCGGTGGAACAATGAACAGCCCTTCTGCCTCAAAAAGAAACGAATTGGACAGTATTGGGCATATATTCTATACACCCGGCACGTATGAGGTTGTCCTGAAGGTCACCGACAACGAAGGGGCTACCCGAACCACCACGCAAACCGTTCACGTAGGCAACGAACCACCCGAGGTTCATTGGGATTTTGCCGGGAAAAACCGCAGTTTTTATCAACCCAATCAGGAACTTCACTATCAACTATTGGTCCGCGATGTGGAAGACGGCACCCTGGAAAGTGGTACCATACCCAATACTACGGTTGCCGCAACCATTGATTACCTGGAAACAGGCTTTGACATCACCAGCATTGCGCAGGGGCACCAAGCCGCAATGCTGCAAACGGAATATGCCCGGGGCAAAATGCTCCTTGATCGATCTGACTGTAAAACCTGCCACGCCGAAGACCGAGTGGTCAATGGACCTGCTTATACATCCATTGCAGATCGCTACAGAAACAATGAATTTGCCGTCCGCAACTTGTCTCAAAAGGTATTAAAAGGTGGTGCAGGCGTATGGGGCCAGACCGTGATGAGTGCTCACCCACAGGTGTCTGAAGAAGATGCCGGGGAAATGGTGCGTTGGATATTATCGCTGGGCAGTGCGCCCAAACCAAAACAAGGCATCGCCCTTTCCGGCACTTACGCGTTGACGGTGCCCGGATCTCCGGATTCCAAATCAAAGCCCAAGCCCGGAACATTCCTCCTGAAAGCCAGTTATCGCGACCGCGGGACCGCCAGCCAAGGGCCACAGGAAGACAGTGAAACCATCGCGCTACGGCCTACCTTTCAACAGGCAGAACAGGCCGATAGTATTTCACGGGGCGTGCGTACTTACAGACCTTTCAATGGAGATACCGTAGTCCTCCACGATATAAAAAACAACGGATTTTTTGTGTTTAAACACACCGATGTAACGGGCGTGCACAGTATTGCCATGGGGGTAGGCATGAGCGATAACAAGTACCAATTCGGAGGTGGCCGGGTTGAAATCAGGTTGGATTCACCCAAGGGAACCTTGATCGGAAAAGCCATAATACCCGCCGACAACGGGCAGGACAGAATGCCCTTTGCAGAAATCGCCGCGCCGATCACCGATTTGGGGGGCGGTAAATTCCACGATCTCTATTTTGTGTTAAAAAATGAAAATAACCCGTCGAAAGCGGTGGCCGCGATGGATTGGGTAAGGTTTGATTTGAGGTAAACGGTGAGCGGCAGCACTGTCTGAAATAAAAAAGTAGCTATTTTTTGCAGTAACTGGTTAGCTGGCAGTAGTGCTGCGAGAAAAAATGGGGCTTTTACCGAAAAAATCTATCCAATAACGTATTTTCTTCCCTTTCGGAAGTACCTGTAATAAACAAGAAAGGCTATGTCTTTTGGGGTGCTACACGTGGCGTGAGGCAAAAATATTGAAGTAAACTTCCTGTCCAAGCTCATCCATTTTCGACACGTCAGTATCTGCAATGGGTATATAGCGACCGCCAATAAGGACACTGACGTGAAACCGAAGACTTTGGAGTGCCAATATATATTCTGTGGCTGAACTTCCGGAGAGTTTAAGCCCATAAGGCCAGAATTCCGATAGGATTCTTATGTTTTCATTGGAGGATAACAATCCAATCATACCGCGTAGAGCCTCCATCTCAAAACCCTGAATGTCTATTTTGATGATATCTACGTGTTGTGTGGCGCCGAGATAATGGTCAAGGGCAACAACATGAACCTGCTCCGTAGATTTATAGCTTGCCGGTTGGTATGTACGATGGTCCACGTTCAGGGTATCAGAAATGTACAGGGTAATATCACCCGTTTTTGCGCCTACTGCTTTTTGGTGTAATGCCACATTGGATAATCGCCGGGTGGTGTCTTGTAGATGCCTAAAGTTTTCTGCATCGGGTTCGAAGCAAATAACCTTGCCTGTTGCGCCAACAGCCAGAGACAGTACCGTGCTATAAAAGCCAATATTAGCCCCGATATCTAGTACCGTATCGCCAGGTTGCACAATACGGTGGAGCAACGCCAATTCAATCCTATCTTGTTTGCGTTTGAATGTAAAATACAAGGGCCGATATAGCTTGTAAGCGTATTTATAGAGTTGGCGGCCCAGCCAGATGGAAATAGTATGCATAAACATGCTTAAAAAAAATTAACTGGTTAGGTGGCAAGCAGTCTGATTTTGGCGACCCGTACACCTTGTACGGGATCAATTGCCGTACAAGGTGTACGGGTCGCCAAAGTCGTAATCGAGCAGCACGTCATCCAGTAGGAGGTCTGCACCGGGGTGGTACCCGTCTTTCAGGTCGTAGCCCCACATTTTGCTCATGGTGTTCCAGTAGGTAGCTGTAAAACTTCCGCGTGTTTCCCGCACTACCTCGTAAAAAGGCTTGTCAAGTTGGCGTTCAATCATTTTGATCAACACTTTCCCGTCGGTTTTGGAGAGGTTTTTCAGGGTTTCCGTCATGTCTTCTTTGAGTTCTTGGTGCTCATGGCGGATGAAGCGTTTGCGTTTGCGCTTGCTCATATCCTCCGTTTCGTCTTGAATTTGCTCATAAAGGCCAATGGCTTGCAGGGCATACGGATATACCCTTCTGGCTGAACGTGTATAAAGCCAAAATTGCCGTTGTTCATCCAAATCTTTAAACGCCCTGCGCGCAGAAATTTTCACAGGCCTCAGGGCCATAATAAAGGTTGAGTCCCCGTTCTCTACTTCCAGCCGGGCCCAAGCGCCTCCTCTGTACAGGGTATCTTGTACCGTAGCGGGAACTGTTTGCGCCTGTAAGCGCACCGTAGCAAGGAGTATCATCGCCCCAAAAAGTTGCTGTTTCATATCACTTCATTTGGATCGTCCGGTTATTGTTGGTCATGGGAACAACCTTTTGAACAATTGCAATAAGCTTTCACAAACCAAAGACACATTCTAAGGCAAAAGTATTCATCCTTGGGATCAAAAGATGTGTTAAAACAGGAAAGCGCTTTTTCGTTTTTGGGCTTGCGTTGGGAAAAGGTGCACCACTCGAATATTAAACGACTGAAAAGCGGTGCTTGTTGCCTACTTTTGAGCTTCTATTTTCGAGTAGCCTGTGATGAAAGTGATTTTGATGACTTGATGGATTGCAAACACGCTTCATGCACAACCACTTTGTTTTGACGATACACCAACGCTGATCTTTTTCTGCCGGCTGCCGGTAGTGTGTTCGTACAGAGCCACCCAGTTTCTGATTCCCACCCGGACACAGGGTTTTCTTTCTACATTTGCCCAATCAGTCCCCATCATCATCTTCAAACCACCACAAGCACCCCCTCAATGTTCGAGCAAACCTTTAAAAACATAGACGACATCCTCCACAAAGACGCAGGTTGTGGAAGTGAGTTGGATTACGTCGAACAGACCTCGTGGGTGCTGTTCTTGAAATATCTGGACGACTTAGAAAAGGACAAAGGCACCGCAGCAGAACTCACAGGGAAGCCTTACGCCAACATCATTGCCCTTGAATATCAATGGAATAGGTGGGCTACACCCAAAGGCGCTGACGGCAAACTGGACCACCACAAAGCCCTCACCGGCGATGACCTCGCCGACTTTGTAAACGTAGAACTCTTCCCCTACCTCAAAAAATTCAAAACCTCAGCCGAAAGCGCCGATACCATTGAATATAAGATCGGGGAGATTTTCAGCGAACTGAAAAACAGGATTCAAAGCGGCTACAACCTCCGGGAAGTCATCAATCGCATAGATGAACTCCGTTTCCGTACCCATGCCGAGAAGCATGAGATGAGCCACTTGTACGAGGACAAAATCAAGAACATGGGCAATGCAGGTCGCAACGGGGGAGAATACTACACACCGCGCCCCTTGATTAAAACCATCGTAAAAGTGGTTGCGCCCGAAATTGGCAACAAGATTTATGACGGCGCAGTGGGCAGCGCAGGTTTCTTGGTAGAAGCGTTTGAATACTTGAAGCACAGCCGGAAACTGTCCACCTCCGATATTGAAACCTTGCAGAAAAAAACTTTCTACGGCAAGGAGAAAAAGTCGCTGGCGTACATCATCGGCATTATGAACATGATATTGCATGGCGTGGAAGCCCCCAATATCATCCACACCAACACCCTTGCCGAAAACCTTGCCGATATACAGGAGAAAGACCGCTACGATGTGGTGTTGGCGAATCCGCCCTTTGGTGGAAAAGAACGCGCAGAAGTGCAGCAAAACTTTCCCATCAAAACAGGCGAAACCGCTTCTCTGTTTTTACAGCATTTCATCAAAATCCTGAAAGCAGGCGGCAAAGCAGGGGTGGTCATCAAAAACACCTTCCTGAGCAATACCGACAATGCCTCGGTGAGTTTGCGAAAGTTGATACTTGAAAATTGCAACTTGCATACCGTCCTGGACTTGCCGGGCGGAACTTTCACAGGCGCAGGTGTTAAAACTGTGGTCTTGTTTTTTGAAAAAGGTT
>JBIPOY010000199.1:0-6169 GCA_044378705.1 Saprospiraceae bacterium | reverse complement strand
ACCAAAAAAGTCTGGTTCTACCAACTGAATCTGGGCAGAAACTTGGGGAAGGGAAATCCGCTAAACGAAAAAGATTTGGCAGACTTTGTGGAACTGCAAAAGCTTGCCCTGAGCGGAGCCGAAGGGTCTGCAGACAGTGCAAATTCTTGGACAGTGGAGGTCAAAAACATTGACCCAAACACTTTTGACCTCAGTGCTAAAAACCCCAACAAGAAGGAAGAAACTGCGCTCCGTTCACCTCAGGCCATACTGGAAGAAATGAAGGCATTGGATGAGGAAAGTGCGGAAATCTTAAACTCAATCTTGGAACTGATATGAAGCAAGCGTCGCAAATTATCATTTATCAAACGCAGGATGGTAAGACCAAATTAGAGGTTCGCTTAGAAAGCGAAACCGTGTGGCTTACCCAGAAACTAATGGCCGAACTGTTTCAAACCTCTATTCCTAATATCAATATGCACCTAAAAAGCATATTTGACGAAGGGGAATTAGCGGAAGGGCCAACTATTAAGGATTACTTAATAGTTCAAATAGAAGGTGCGCGGCAAGTAGAACGATTGCAGAAGTTTTACAACCTAGATGCCATTATTTCGGTCGGCTACCGCATTAAAAGCCATGTAGCCACACAGTTTAGGATATGGGCAACCCAAAGGCTAAAAGAATACCTCGTAAAGGGTTTTGTGTTGGATGATGAACGCTTAAAAAACCCCGATTTGCCGTTTGATTATTTTGATGAATTACTGCGCAGGATTCAAGACATACGCACCAGCGAAAAGCGTTTCTATCATAAAATTACCGACATATATGCCACCAGCGTAGATTATGACCCCACCTTGGAAACCAGTATCAACTTTTTTAAAACCGTACAAAACAAGATACACTGGGCGATTACGGGCCAAACAGCCGCCGAAATAATCGCCCAAAGAGCCAATAGCGAGCTGCCCAACATGGGTTTAACCAATTTTAGGGGTGCAAAAGTTAGAAAACAGGACGTGGGCATCGCTAAAAACTATTTGAACGAGGAAGAACTGGCAGCACTCAACAACCTGGTGGAACAATACCTGGTTTTTGCCGAAGGACAGGCCATGCGCCGTGTTCCAATGCACATGGTGGATTGGATTGAGAAACTGCACGGGTTTTTAAACCTCAACGATAGAGCCATACTGACACATGCGGGCAAAATAAGCCACGAACTCGCCTTGCAAAAAGCAGAAACACACTATGCCCAATTTGATAAAAAACGCATCGCCCAAAACGATGCAGCAGAGGGCGAATTTGAAAAAGCAATTAAAAACTTGCCAAGCCCTAAAAAGAAGTGATTATGAAACAAGGTTGGGAGATAAAAACTATTGGAAATGTATGTAAAGTAATTGCAGGGCAATCACCCGAAGGGAAATTTTACAATGACAATGGAAATGGTTTGCCCTTTTATCAAGGGAAAAAAGAGTATGGCGAAAAATATATTGGTGAGCCAACAACTTGGACAACCAAAGTAACAAAGGAAGCAGAAGCAAATGATATACTTATGTCGGTTCGTGCACCAGTTGGACCAATAAATTTTGCAACCCAAAAAATTTGTATTGGACGAGGACTTGCGGCAATAAGAGCCACGAAATTGATAGACAAAGAATTTCTATTTAATTTTTTATTGAAACACGAAAGTGAAATTATTGGAAATACTGGTGCTGTTTTCAATTCAATAAACAAAGCACAAATTGAAGCAATTGAAATCCCCCTTCCACCCCTTCCCGAGCAACAACGCATCGTCTCCATCTTAGATGAAGCCTTTGCTGCCATAGCCAAGGCGAAAGCAAATGCCGAGCAGAATTTGAGGAATGCGAAGGAGGTTTTTGAGAGTTATTTGCAGGGGGTGTTTGAGAGTAAGGGGGAGGGTTGGGAAGAGAAGACTTCGGTGCAGATTTCAAAAACATTTGGGAGAGGGAAGTCAAGACATCGCCCAAGAAATTATGAACAACTTTATGGGGGGAATTACCCTTTTATTCAAACAGGCGACATAAGAAATTGCAATCATTACATAACTGAGTATTCACAAACATACAGCGAGTTAGGGCTTGCATAAAGCAAACTATGGCCAGCAGGAACAATTTGCATTACAATTGCTGCAAATATCGCAGAAACTGGTGTTTTGACTTTTGATGCTTGTTTCCCAGACAGCGTTATTGGTATAGTTGTAAATGAAAAGTTGGCGGATAGAGACTTTGTTGAGTATTTGTTGCAATCATTTAAGGCAAGACTTCAAGCATTAGGCAATGGATTTCATGAAGTTATCTATCAACGAGCCTTAGAAATCGAGATGCGTTTGGCGGGCATAGATTTCAGTAGGGAATTTGAAATGCCCATATATTACAGAGAAGCACAGATCGGAACAAGGAGGGTGGATTTTTTGGTGGAAGGCATTATTTCTGTGGAACTGAAGGCCATGACAAAATTGGAAGATGTCCATTTTGCCCAAGCGATCAATTATTTGGAGACCTATAATCTGGAAATAGGCCTGCTAATAAATTTTGGTGAAATGAGCTTGAAATTCAAGCGCCTGACCAACAAAAAATTCAAAGAAATACCACGAGTGCCCTCAAAATAATCACATCAATCAAACGAATCACAGTTCAGACGATGAGTGCCAAAATATCCATACGATTTTTTGACGACCGCGAGGTGCGCGCCGTTTGGGATGAACCAAACGCCAAGTGTTGGTTTTCGGTGTTGGATATTGTTGCCGTGCTTACCAACCAAGACGACTATACCAAGACCCGCAATTATTGGAAATACCTAAAAGCCAAGCTGAAGAAAGAAAACAGCCAAGTGGTTAGTGCCACTACCCAGTTGAAATTGCTGGCACCTGACGGCAAAAAGCGTTTAGCCGATATGCTCGACTACAACAGCATCATTGCCCTAGGCAAAACCTTTCCCGGAACGAAAGCAAACCGGTTTATTGAATGGTTTACCTACAGTGATGAAAGCATAGACGGCAAAAGCAAAACAAAAGCGTATGCCTTGTTTGATAGCAGTTTTGTGAACAGTTTGGAGGTTGGTACAAGCAATGGGTTGCAACAAATACACGCTTATTTGTTTGGCGGCCTTTATGATTTTGCAGGAAAAATCAGGCAAAAAAATATTTCAAAAGGCGATTTTCAATTTGCTGTGTCACACTTTTTGGGCGATACATTAAAGCAAATAGAAGCAATGCCCGAAACTACATTTGATGAAATTGTACACAAATATGTAGAAATGAACATTGCACACCCTTTTATGGACGGCAACGGCAGAAGCACCCGAATATGGTTGGACTTGATACTAAAAAAACGCCTCAAAAAATGTGTGGATTGGAGTAAAATAAGTAAAATAGGGTACATGAACGCTATGATGCTGAGCCCGACAAAAAGTGATTTGCTAAAAACACTGTTGAACAACGCTTTGACTGACAAAATCAATGACCGCGAAATGTTTATGAAAGGAATTGATTATTCCTATTACTACGAAGAAAATTAAAAGATATGAACGAAGCCGAAACCCGTGCAGAACTAATCGACCCCAAGTTAAAGGCTTGTGGCTGGGGCATTGTGCAAGACTCTAAAGTTCTGCGGGAATACAACATCACCGCAGGGAGAATCCAATCCGGTGGCGGAAGAGGTAAAAAACTCACCGCTGATTATGTATTGGTGTACAAGGGCATCAAATTGGCCGTCATTGAAGCCAAAAGTGTTGGACAAGGCGTTGGCGAAGGCGTGGCACAAGCCAAGCAGTACGCCGAAAAACTTGCCTTGGAAACCACTTACTCCACCAACGGGAAAGAGATTTACAGCATCTGTATGAAAACGGGTGTGGAAGGTCTGGTGGAAGAATATCTCAGTCCCGAAGCACTCTGGAACAAGACCTTTGCCATTCAAAATGACTGGCGGGAGAAGTTTGCGGCCATCCCATTTGAGGACAAAAGCGGCACTTGGCAACTGCGGTATTATCAGGAAATCGCAGTCAAGAATACCTTGGAAGCCGTGGCAAACAACAAAGACCGAATCTTGTTGACTTTGGCAACAGGAACGGGCAAGACCGCCATTTCTTTTCAGATCGCTTGGAAACTGTTTCAAACCCGCTGGAACTTGAAACGGGACGGAAGCCGCAGACCTAGGGTCTTGTTTTTAGCCGACAGAAATATCTTAGCCGACCAAGCCTACAACTCCTTTTCAGCCTTCCCGGAGGATGCCTTGGTGCGCATCAGTCCAAAGGAAATCACCAAAAAAGGGGCTGTTCCCACCAATGGCAGCATCTTCTTTACCATTTTCCAAACCTTTATGAGTGGCACGGATGCTGAGGGCAAACCTGCCCCTTACTTCGGTGCGTATCCGCCTGATTATTTTGATTTTATCATCATTGACGAGTGCCACCGGGGAGGCGCCAATGATGAAGAAAACTGGCGTGGCATTTTAGAATACTTTTCTCCTGCCGTTCAGTTGGGCTTGACGGCTACACCAAAACGCAAGGACAACATAGACACCTATAAATACTTTGGCGAACCTGTTTACATCTATTCCCTAAAAGAAGGCATCAACGATGGTTTCCTAACGCCATTCAAGGTCAAACGCATCAAGACGACCCTTGACGATTACATCTACACCTCGGACGACCGGGTAATGGAGGGAGAAATTGAATCGGGTAAACTTTATAAGGAGTCAGACTTCAATCGAATCATAGAAATTAAGGAGCGGGAGGCAAAGCGCGTCAAGGTGTTTATGGATGAAGCCAATCAGAATGAGAAGGCGATCATCTTTTGTGCCACCCAAGACCATGCCGCAGCCGTTCGGGATTTGGTCAACCAGTACAAGAAAATCGCAGACCCATTTTATTGCGTTCGGGTCACTGCGAATGATGGGGAGATTGGAGAGCAATTCCTTCGGGAATTTCAAGACAATGAAAAAACGATCCCTACCTTACTGACTACCTCCCAGAAACTTTCAACTGGGGTGGATGCTAGGAATATCCGCAACATCGTTTTGATGCGCCCGGTGAACTCCATGATTGAGTTTAAGCAAATTGTAGGGCGTGGAACGCGCTTGTTTGACGGCAAGGAGTTCTTCACCATTTATGACTTTGTAGATGCCTTCCACCACTTTGCTGATCCTGAGTGGGATGGGGAACCTCTGGAGCCTGAGTTGGATGTTGTGAAGGACGAGCCACCATTCACTTACAAACCAAAAGAACCAAAAGAGGGAGACAAGGAGGGTGGTGAAAAACGAAAACGCATCAAGGTGAAGCTGAGAGACGGAAAAGAGCGTGAAATCCAGCACATGATATCCACCTCGTTTTGGAGTGCGGATGGCAAACCCATTTCCTCCGAAGAGTTTTTGAACAACCTCTTTGGGGAATTACCCAACCTCTTCAAGAGCGAAGATGAACTGCCCATTTTGCTGACCAACAAGTATCAATCGTTGGAAGACGCCAAAGAAATTTTGGGAGACGCTGCAAACATCAAAAGACTGTTTATAGAATTTCAACAGCATTTATATAAACAGAAAGTTGCGTAATAACAGGAAACAGCAGGCATACTTTAAAGACAGACTACATTTTATAAAAACATGGCAAACAAACATTTTATCATCCCGGAAGTACCCATTCATGGCATTGCAGATCGCGGGAAAGGCGTAGGCCGTACCACTACCGGGCTCACGGTATTTGTAGAAGGGGCAGTCCCCGGGGATGTGGTGGATGTGTACGTACAAAAAAAGAAAGGCAACTTTGCGGAAGGGTTAACGGACCGGATCGTCACGCCGTCTCCGGATCGTATCGAGGCATTTTGCCGGCATTTTAGTGTTTGTGGCGGGTGTAAGTGGCAAAATCTCGACTATCAGGCCCAATTGCGTCACAAGCAGCAGGTAGTTGAAGACGCGTTGTTGCGCATTGGCAAGGTGGAGATAAAGGAAATATTGCCCATTGTAGGAGCGTCTGAAACGACGTATTACCGCAACAAACTCGAATTTGGTTTTGCCAATCGGCGCTGGCTCACCAAGGACGAGATGGGGAATGAAAATATTGATGCGACCCATGCATTGGGTTTTCACCGCGCGGGTTTTTTTGATAAAATCATTGATATTGAACATTGTTGGTTGCAACCGGAGCCTTCCAATGCGCTGCGAAATACTTGTCGTGCCATCGC
>JBIPOY010000371.1:0-3807 GCA_044378705.1 Saprospiraceae bacterium | reverse complement strand
CAGCCGCAGGATACATAGCACAGCTTTCCGTCAGGGTTATACCGGCATTTTGCTCCGGACTCAACAACTGCCACAATGTGCGCTTTTCGGTATGTTCGGGACAAGCCGGGTAACCCGGTGCCGGACGAATACCCGGGTATTCTTCGTTGATAAGCGCTTCATTTCCAAGGCTTTCATCTTGACTATATCCCCAGAATTCTTTCCGTACCCGTTCGTGCATACGTTCTGCAAATGCCTCAGCCAATCGGTCGGCCAAAGCCTTCAGCAGGATTGCTGAATAATCGTCGTTGTCTGCCTCAAACCTTGCAACGTGTTGTTCAATACCAATTCCTGCCGTCACCGCGAATGCTCCGAAATAATCCTGCTTGTTGGAGGATGCCGGTGCTATATAGTCTGACAGACAAAAATTGGGTTGTCCGGGGGCCTTCACATTTTGCTGCCGAAGAAAATGTAAGGTAGCCACTTCAGTTCCTTCCAAACTCAACCGTACACTATCCTCCTGATTCGCCTGGGCCTCAAAGAAACCAATCACCGCCCTCGCCTGCAACCACTTTTGTTCAATTATTTGTTGCAGCATATTGCGTGCATCGGCCAGCAATTTTGTGGCTTCCAGACCCACAATGGAATCTGTTAATATTTCGGGGTATTTTCCGGCCAATTGCCAACTTTGGAAAAAAGGCGTCCAATCAATGTATTGGGCCAGTTCACCGAGATCATATTGTTGAAAAGACCTTACCCCCAAAAATGAAGGCTTGGGGGGTGCGTAATCCTCCCAGTGCAGCACCTGTTTGTTGTTTCTCGCTTGGCCAATAGACAGGTATTGTTTGGAGGATTGCCGACCGGCACGTTGAATACGAATTTGGGCGTACTCCGCTTTGACATTTTGGACAAAAGCTTCGTTTTCAGCAACATTTTTTGTCAGCAGGGCACTTGCTACCGCAACGCTTCGGCTTGCATCGAGCACATGGACGACGGGCGCATTGAAGTATTTTGGTTCAATTTTAACGGCTGTATGCGTTTTCGAGGTAGTAGCACCGCCAATCAGCAGGGGTATTTTAAGGTTGAGACGCTGCATTTCACTGGCCATGTGCACCATTTCATCCAAGGAGGGTGTGATAAGTCCGGAAAGACCAATAATATCCACGTTGTGTTCGATGGCAGCCTTGAGGATTTTGTCGGCAGGAACCATAACACCCAAGTCAACAATGTCATAGTTGTTGCAACTCAGCACCACACCGACGATATTTTTACCGATATCATGAACATCCCCTTTCACGGTTGCCATCAGAATTTTGCCCTTAGCAGATACCAAACCACCTTTGCTGGCCTGAATAAAAGGCTCCAAATAGGCTACTGCTTTTTTCATCACCCGTGCACTTTTGACCACCTGTGGCAGGAACATTTTTCCGGAACCAAAAAGATCCCCGACGACGTTCATACCATCCATCAACGGCCCCTCAATCACCTCCAGTGGAGCAGCAAACTGCAGGCGTGCCGCTTCGGCATCAATTTCGATAAACTTATCAATACCCCGTACAAGTGCGTGGGTGATACGTTCTTGTACCGTTCCATTGCGCCACTCTAGGTCTTCTTCAATGGATTTACCGCCTGTATTTTTGAAAGATTCTGCCAGTTTTACGAGTTCTTCAGTTGCATCCGGGTGTCGATTGAAGAGCACATCTTCAATGCGTTTCAACAGTTCTTTGGGGATTTGTTCGTACACCTCCAGCATTCCTGCGTTGACGATGCCCATGTCCATACCCACACGGGTAGCGTGGTACAGAAAAGCTGAATGCATGGCTTCCCGAACAGCGTTGTTTCCTCGGAATGAGAAAGACAAGTTGCTTACACCTCCTGAAATTTTTGCCCCCGGACAAGTTGCTTTGATGATTTTTGTAGCTTCTAGAAAAGCAACAGCGTATCCGTTGTGTTCCTCAATTCCTGTTGCGACGGCGAAGATATTGGGATCAAAAATGATGTCTGTTGGATCAAACCCAACTTGTTCGAGGAGGATTTTGTAAGCGCGTTGACAAATTTCTACTTTTCGTTGTGCGGTATCTGCTTGTCCTTGTTCATCAAAAGCCATAACAACCACTGCGGCTCCGAATCGTCGGCATATTTTAGCCTGCCGAATAAATTCAGTCTCTCCTTCTTTCATAGAAATTGAGTTGACAATACTTTTCCCTTGCAAACATTTCAGTCCGGCTTCGATGACGTGAAACTTGGAGGAATCTACCATAATAGGTAGTTTGGCAATGTCGGGCTCTGCAGCGATAAGGTTAAGAAACTTAACCATTGCCGCTTCTGAATCAAGCAAGCCCTCATCCATGTTGACGTCAATAATTTGGGCGCCGCCCTCCACTTGTTGGCGAGCAACCGTGAGCGCATCCGAAAAATTGCCCTGTTTAATCAATTGTGCAAACTTTGCGGAACCGGTCACGTTGGTACGTTCACCAATATTGACAAAATTGGTATTCTCTCGGATTACCAAGGGCTCCATGCCACTGAAAGTAGTGTAATGGATCAGTTTGGGCGGTATCCTAGGCGATATTTTGGCTACATGGTCGGCGATGTGCCGAATGTGATCAGGGGTGGTGCCACAACAACCACCGACGATATTGACAAAGCCTGACTGGGCATAATCTTCCACGAGCACACACATTTCGTGAGGCGATTGATCGTATTCTCCAAATTCATTGGGTAAACCGGCATTGGGGTAAGCGCTGATATAACAATCCGCTATTTGAGAGAGCACTTGAAGATAAGGACGCATTTCAGCAGCCCCCAGGGCGCAGTTGAGACCCACGGCAAAGGGTTGCACATGTTTAACAGATGCCCAGAAAGCTTCCACGGTTTGCCCGCTCAGTGTTCGGCCTGAAGCATCCGTGATGGTACCGGAAATAATAACCGGCAGCCTGATATTTTTTTCTTCAAAAACATCCTCAATAGCATAAATAGCTGATTTGCAATTTAATACATCAAAAATAGTTTCTACGAGAATGATATGTGCCCCGCCATCGATCAATCCGCGGACCTGTTCAGCGTAGGCATTTTTGGCTTCATCAAATGTTAGTGTTCTAAAGCCGGGGTCGTTGACGTCAGGAGACAGAGACAATGTTTTGTTAAGCGGCCCGAGCGCACCTGCCACGAAACGTGGTTTGAGTTGATTCTCCTTGGTAAAGGCATCTGCCGCACGGCGGGCTATTTGGGCAGCAGCCTTGTTGATATCGTAGCAAATACCGGCAGGCATATCAAATTCAGCTTGGGAAATTGCCGTAGCATTGAAAGTGTTTGTTTCAATGATATCGGCGCCTGCCGCTAAGTACTCCCGGTGAATACCTTCGATAATATCCGGCTTGGTCAGGCATAGCAAGTCAAAATTGCCTTTCAAGTCTCGGTGGTGTTGCTGAAAGTGGTCGCCCCTAAAATCAATTTCAGGCAGATTGTAGGATTGCAAAAAAACGCCCATCGAGCCATCGATGATCAGAATACGGGACTTTGCAGCCTCGTGGAGGCTGGGGTTGTTGTCTTTCGTCACGGGTAGGAATTTACCCCGAAAGTTTGCTTCGGGAATGAATGGAGATCGAAACAAATGTTTCGAAATTACAGCGGCAAAGATAAAGGAGAATCAAAATTGATTTAGAAAATTATCGATATTGAATATTATTTGTTTTTTCTGGCGAGGACTTTGTATATTTGCGGCTCGGAAAAGCCCGATGCTGTCTTAGACAGGTAGTCGGGCGAGTCTTTCTCACTAAAATTTTCAACAATAACATGCCAGTTAAACTACGCCTCCAACGCAAAGGC
>JBIPOY010000065.1:0-11091 GCA_044378705.1 Saprospiraceae bacterium | reverse complement strand
CTACCACGATGGAGCAAATTTTTGATAAAATGGTGCATCTCCGCCATGATATATCCCAAAAACTTGGTTTTCAGAATTTTATAGAAGTCGGATATGCGCGTATGCGCCGTTCTGATTATACCCCCGATATGGTGGCCAATTACAGAAAACAAGTTCGGGAAGTAATTGTACCCTTGGCTTCTTCTTTGTACGAACGCCAGCGCAAACGGTTGGGTGTTGAAGTGTTACAGTATTTCGATGAAGATTATAAATATCCTGCGGGCAACCCCAAACCAATCGGTCAGCCAGAAGAAATTGTGGCCAACGCAGGCAATATGTACCATGCGCTTAGCCCCGAAACCGACCGGTTCTTTCACTTCATGCAGCAGTCTCACCTGATGGATCTCGTCAACCGCGATGGCAAGGCCACCGGGGGCTACTGTACCTACATCAGTCAATACAAGGCGCCTTTTATTTTTTCTAATTTCAATGGCACCAGCGACGACATTGATGTGCTGACCCACGAGGCCGGACACGCTTTTCAGGTGTGGAGCAGCCGGCACTTTCCCTTCGAAGAATATCAGTGGCCCACCTATGAGGCGGCGGAAGTTCACTCTATGAGTATGGAGTTTTTTACTTGGCCATGGATGCATCTTTTTTTTGGCGATCAGGCAGAAAAATATCGTTTCATGCACATGGTCAAGAGCATTCAGTTTATTCCTTATGGTGTGGCAGTGGATGAGTTTCAGCACATAGTGTATGAGCACCCTGAAATGACCCCGGAAGAACGAAACAACGTGTGGCGTACCCTTGAAAAAACCTACCTGCCTCACCGCAAAAACCATGAAAACGCCCACCTAGAAGCAGGACGATTTTGGCAAAAACAGAGCCACATCTTCCAGTCACCCTTCTATTATATTGATTATACGCTGGCTCAAATCTGTGCTTTCCAATTCTGGATCAAGGATCGACAAAGCCATTCGGATGCTTGGGGGGATTACTTACGGCTTTGTAAGGCCGGCGGTAGCCAATCCTTCCTCGAATTGTTACAACTCGCCAATCTACGCTCTCCATTTGAGGATGGATGCCTTGAAAGTGTTGTGGGTGAGATCCAACTTTTCTTGGACCAAGTAGACGATTCAACTTTTTGATTAAACCATTGAAGACTCATTTCATGCGCTATATTCTGCTTTCTATTGCTTTTCTTTTTACCGCGGCGTTTTCTTTCAACCACTCAACCGCAGGTGTCCTACCACCGACCTTGAAACTTGCCTTGCTCAAATACAGCGGTGGCGGTGATTGGTACAACGACGTTAACTCCTTAAAGAACCTTGCGAAGTTCTGCAACGAAAATCTGCGTACGAACTTTGATCTTGACTATGGAACCGTGGAGCCCGGAAGTGCTGAATTATTCAACTATCCGATGGTGTATGCCACCGGACACGGCAATATGCTCTTGAGCGACTTGGAAGCACGCAACCTGCGCGCCTATTTGGAAGGGGGAGGGTTCTTACTCCTCAACGATGATTTCGGAATGGATCCCTTTGTGCGGCCAACCATGAAGAAGGTATTTCCGGAGCTTGATTTTGTCGAACTCCCTTTTGCCCACCCCATTTATCACCAAAAATATACGTTCAACAACGGCCTACCCAAAATTCACGAACACGATGGTAAGGCGCCCCAAGGTTTTGGTTTGATTTGGCAGGGCCGTCTGGTCTGCTATTATGACTTTGAAACGGATTTAGGCGATGGTTGGGACGATGTACACAACGACCCCCAGGAACTCAGAAATAAAGCGTTGCAGATGGGCGCCAATATTGTCCAGTATGTCTTTGGGCAGTAATGGTTTTGTAACACCAAAAATACTAAAAAATGCTAAAAATTGATCATATTGGAATTGCCGTAAAAAATATGGCAGACAGCAATGACCTGTTTGCTCGATTGCTTGGCGCCGCGCACTATAAAGTAGAAAATGTTGAAAGTGAGCATGTTGCGACCTCTTTTTTTCGCATAGGCGACAGCAAAATCGAATTGTTAGAGGCCAGTGATTCGGAAAGTGCTGTGGCAAAATTCATTGAAAAACGCGGAGAGGGTATCCACCACATCGCTTTTGAGGTGGCGGATATCCACGCTGAAATACTGCGTTTAGAGGGAGAGGGTTTTGTTGTGCTAAATCGAGTGCCCAAGTTGGGTGCCGACCACAAACTGGTTGTTTTTCTACACCCAAAATCGAGCAACGGTGTGCTGGTGGAATTATGTCAGTCGGTGTAAGAGCGGTTAAGATTTGGAGTGTAATGACAGGATTGCGGAGACAAAGAAGGTTCTCCCCCAATGTACCGGCCTGAAATCGCCTTCCGTGTGTCCCACGATGTCTCGGGCTCCGGAGCGAATTTGCCGGGTATTGAGTAAGTTTTTTGCCCCGGCGTTCAAGCGTATGCTCTTGTTGAAAAAGCTACCACCGATGGAAGCATTCAATAAGTTCCAACCTTCCGATTCACCTTGTATTACCTGTCCGTTTTCTTCAAAAAAATACGGTGTCAACCCTGTCATTTTGTGCCAGATACACAGGGTGCCGCGTTGTTTCATAAAGGAAATCGTAAGGTCGTTGACCCAATCCGGTGACCAATTGAGCATTTGTAGGGAATCGTTGTTTTCAGAGTAAGCATTGAAGAAACCGGTCATGACCACATCTGAGCGGAATCGCAGCCAGTCTCCCAATGCAAAGTTAACGCCTATGCTTCCTCCGGTTGTTTCCCATCGGCTCAGGTTGGCGTAACGATATTGTGTGGCACCGAATTCCGAGAGGATGATACGGTCACGCACTTGGTTGTAAAAACCGGAAGCGGTGATTCCCAAAGATGAGTTCTTCGTCTCGTCTTCTTTTCGCCAGGTTATTTCTCCGCGTAGGTTATCGGAGTGTTCGGGGCGTAAGTCTCTGCTGCCGACAACGTAGTGGTTGATGTCGATAAAGTTAAAATACAACTCTTTCAAACCTGGCGAACGGAAGCCTTTGGCATAACAAAAGCGCACTTGCCATTGGGAGCTAGGCCGCCACAGCATCCACAAGGAGGGGGTGATGGCGGATCCGAAAAGGCGGTTTTGTGTCCAACGCGCACCGCCTTGCACGGTTAGTTTTTTTTGAAAAAATACAGATTTTGCACTGGCAAAAAGTGCCAGATCATTGCCCGACGCGCGTCCGGTGCCAGTAGCGGTTGAATCAACAATGCGGACGCCTTGTGCTACCTCGGTGTAGTTTTCTATGCCGGCAAGATAATTCCAGCGGTGATCTTTTCTGTCGCTGGCCAATGTTGCGCGGGCGAGAAAACCGGTGGCGGCGGAGGTGTCTTGCTCGCCTTCTAACAGTGTATTTGTGCCTTCTTGGGTATCAAACCGATAGGTATTTTTGATTCGGTCAAATTGGTTCCACCCAACGGTTGTTTGCCAAAAGAGTCGGCCGCGAGCCCAGCCTTCGCCGTGCAACGTAGCATCAGAGCGCTGGGTGTTGTAGTAATCGTCAAAGGCGTAGGGTTTGTACTGAAGCCGCCGAAGATCGCCAATATTGTCAACTTTTTCGTTAAAAAGACCGCCGGAAAGTCTGATATCGAACTTTTCGGAGGGCGAAAAGCGCAACAAGGCCCTTCCGGCGGTCTGTATTTTAGGGTTCCAAAGTTGGTCACGTCCTTGGGCAGAGTCCGCAGCCGGCTGAAAATCCAGTTGGTTGCCCGTCAGTTGGAGTAGAAACTTTCCCCTACGTGCCCCTACTCGTCCCTGAAAATTTTTGTAGCCGTTGCTTTCCAATTGGGTATTGGCCTCCGCTTCAAAACGGTGGGGTTGACTTTTGCGGGTAACCAAATTGACGACCCCGGCGGAGGCTTCTGAGCCATAGAGGAGCGATTGTGCCCCTTCAATGATTTCCACTTGCTGTACGGCGCCCAATGGGAGTTGCCCGGCATCTACACTACCGTTCAGTCGTCCGACTACGGGTACACCGTCCACTAATATTTTTACATTTTCACCCCGCAAGCCATTTACGCTCAGACTGCTGCCCAGCAAGGCATCCTGACTAAGCCGAATGTTTGGCTCGGTTTGGAGCAACTCTTCGAGGTTGACGGCTGCACGATTTTCGATTGTTTTTCTGTTGAGTACCCGTACCGAACTCACGGTTTGACGAATATCGGTGGGGGCAAACTGAGCCGTGATTACGATCGGATGCAGGGTTCCATCGGGCAACGTATCTAGGTTGTTTTGCGCGTGTAGGCTGATGGACGAGCAAGACAACAGAGCGATGCAGAAAAGGTGAAATTTCATGGTGATGGTCAATAAATGAGGGTGAAAACAGAACCTGCCTTGGGGAATAGGAGCGATTAAGCCGGATAATATTTTTAAGATGTGTAACAATACGGTGGTGGTACCCGGCATAAAAAGCAGCTATTTTATGTGCCGGATACCACCACCGTATTGTTACTTAATAATTTTACCCAACTTGATTTCCGTACCAGCGGTAACAATCCTTACCATGTGTGTGCCCGGCATCCAAGAAGAAGAGGGCACTTGCAATACCTGAAATCCTTGGTGTAGCGCGATGGGTTGTTGCACCAGCAAACGTCCTTGTATATCCATCACTTCCAGTTGTGCGTTTGGGGCAACATTGCCTGGAATATCGAGGGCGATGGTGAGAAGGTCTTGTACCGGGTTTGGATACAGCACCGCTTCCAAGCCTGGCAAGGCGGGGTTTAGTACCGGGGAGATTACGCCTAAATCTGTTTTTTCGAACACCGCTTTTCCGGTAGTACTGCCTTCAAAATCAATAAAATACAATTTCCAAACACGGTTATCGGAGGTTTTCAAAAAGAAAACCCGATCGGCATCTACCGTCCAACTTGCGCCGGAGAAACTTTTCCAATCGTGGCCGATGACATCTAAGTTTGGGAGCAGTTTGTTTTGGTAGTCGGCGTAGGATACGGTACTTGGGTTCACCCCATCTGCTTTGGCAGCTTTCACCCCGCGACCATTGATAATTCCGGTGACATTGTAGGAGATGAAGGCCATGGTGCCGGGGTCAAACAGATGGGTAGAGTAACGGCAGTAGAGCAAATCGAAGCCTCCGGTAGTGGGCTCGACATCCACGGTATTACCTGTTTGAAGGTTAAAATAGGCCAATGTTTTTCCGGCATGATCGGTTTTGTTGATGGTTTTGGTTTGAAGACCGGTACCATCTAGGTTGGCATACGTAAAGGTGTATGTTGTGCCCGCGAGTGATTCAATTTTTAGTTTGCGGTATTGTCCATTGGGGAGTTTTATCAGGTACACGGCATTTCCAACCACCTGATTGGTTTGGAAGTTGTAGCTACCCCAACCGAAGTCGAATGCGTTGAGGGTGTCACGACGTTCGTTGAAGGCGCCGTATAGCCAACTTTTTTCTGAATTGAACAGCCGAAAATCCGTTAACAGGGTTGGGTCGAGCACTTCTTCAAAATTATCGGTGAGTGCGTCGTACAACTCAACTTGCGGGAGGGATTGCCCCATGCTGCTTCCTGAACTTTCGTTGACGAATACTGCTGCGTCTTGCTGGCCAAATACCGAAAAGGCAATATCCCAAGCGGTATTGGTCACTTGTTTCTCTATGCCGGTAGCCAACTGGAGGTAGCTTTGTTTTTGGTAACCTGCACCGGTAGCAATTTCTTGTATGGTTTGGCTTTTGGCCTGCGTTGCGATGAGAACGCTAAAGAGTAAAAAAAATGATTTTTGCATCATAAGTTTTTATAATTGTATTGTTTTCGACCACAAAGAACGCGGCACCTTGGTGTGGCACTTGTCATAAAATGGTAATATTCGCAAATCACGTATATTGTCAATAATTAGTCTAAATAGTAGTATTGTCGGGCTGAAATTAAAATTAAAATCAATATTATTTATTTAAGTATTTGATTTTAAGTATTTTACAAAAATAATATTGAAAAAAACTTCCGACAAATAGGTTATTTTGTCCTTCATGGCGAGAGAGTGGAAGGATTACATTTGCCATCTCGAAATTTGGAAGGATACAATACTTACGCTCTGTTGCAGACTATTTTACAATCAAAAAATTATGGAAAAAGACAAAAAAGCAGATTTTTTCGGATCCCTTCCCATGCTCTCTTTGTTCATCCAAAGTGATTTGGATCAATTGGTTGAGATAGCACAGACGCGTATCGCCCAGAAATACCATTTTGTTTTTATGCCCGATGAACCGGCAGATCACTTATATTTTTTGGTTTCAGGCCGGGTAAAAACGGGTACTTTTTCCACGGAGGGGCGTGAAGTGATCAAAGAGATACTATCACCGGGAGCGATGTTTGGCGATTTAGCATTGTGTGGCGAGACAAGTCGCAGCGAGTTTGCCCAAGCGCTTCACGATGAAGTGGAATATCTGGTGGTGAAGCTCTCCGATTTTCAGGTGGTTATGCAGAGCAACCAACAATTGATGTTTGCCTGTATGAAACACCTCAGTCAGCGTCTCCAGCGGGTTGAAGACCGTTTGGCCAAACTTGTATTGAAAGACGCACGTGAGCGGATCATAGAATTTCTGGTAGAAACGGCAGGCCGTGATGGCAGGCGGGTAGGTTTCGAGACACTTGTCAAACACCACCTTACGCAGCAAGAGATTGCCAGCCTTACCGGAACGAGTCGGCAAACCGTGACGTCTGTTTTCAATGACTTGAAAAAATCAAATTTGATTTATTTCAATCGCAACAGTATTTTAATTCGGGATGTTGAAAAACTGGCTTAATGGCCCTTTGGCAAGGGTGGAGGGGGCGTTGCTTTAGAGTAAGAATAACCCATGGCGCGGTAAAGAAGCCTCTTAGCCGCGCCATGTTGCAATAAGATCAGTGGATTTTTTGAAAACCGGTGATGCATTTTTTCACGCCATCCATGGAGGTGGTGCGGTAGTCCTCCAATTCGACGATGTAATATTTCAACCCTGCTTTCGATGATTTCTTGAAAATAGCTGAGAAATCAATGGAGCCATCTCCCACTTCAATGGTTTCTTGTTTTTCGGTTTTTGCCATATCTTTTACGTGGCAAAGCTCCCAGCGTCCGGGATATCGTTTGAACCATTCGATTGGATTTTGTTTGGCGAAGGAAACCCAGTAAATGTCCATTTCGAAGGTCACAAGCGCGGGGTCTGTTTCTTGAAGGAGCCATTCGGCGAGCAGGCGTCCGTCTGGTCCTTTTTGTTCGTATTCAAAATTATGGTTGTGGTAACCGAATTTCATGCCTGCTTTCCGGCAATATTGGCCGGCAGCGTCAAATACCTTTACCAGATCTGCGATGTGGGGGCGGTCTTCTTCTCCCATCCAAGGACAAACCACATATCGTTGGCCGATGGCGGCCATGTCGTCAATGGCTTTTTTTACGCTGTCGGAGAGTGATTTGGTTTTGGGGTCCCAATCTTTCAAGGTTACCGGTTGGTGGCAAGAGGGAGTGGCAATGCCATTGTCTTTCAATAATTTGGCATAGTCACCCATGGGCATTCCGAATAATTTTCCATCCTTGTACCCAAAGCCTTCCACCTCTCGGTAGCCCATTTGGCCAAGCGCCTTGATGGTGCCAACAGCATCTATTGCCATGGCATCTCGCACACTCCAGAGTTGGAGACCCAAGTGTTTGGAAGGATAATCTTCAAGGTCCAAGGGCATGGCGTGGGCCGCAATGGCTGTTCCTGCGAGTGCGAGGGATGTTGTTTTGAGGAAATTTCGTCTATCTGTCATTTTCATAAGTGATAATTTTCAGCAAAAAAAGGGAACTTCCTTCTAATATTTGTGAAACGACGATAAAAACGAAAAAATACTTTGGACTGTTGACAATTTGCCATTTACTTTGGACCGACAACCTTTGTAAATTTTTCGTCCGGTTGCTTTGGGTGGGGTGTGAAAAAGGTTTTCTGTGGAAGGGCTGAAGTAATGATATCAGTAGATGATTTGACTGGTTTGACGACCTATTCATGTGAAAAATTCCGACTTTTGGAATGTCGTTGCTAGGGCTGGATAAACGACGGATCCTTTTTAACAACTACCACCATACCGTTTACAAACAACGATCATGATTCAGGTACTACACATTTCAGCGGAATGTTATCCGGCGGCCAAAACAGGTGGATTGGGGGACGTAGTGGGGTCTTTGCCGAAATATATGACGCAAGTAGGGGTGCTGTCAGCAGCAGTGATTCCGAAATACGCCCTCCCCTGGATTCAAGGACAGGTGTGGGATACCGTGTACCAGGGAGCTATCCGCTCGGATTGGCGACATTTGCCTTTTTCTGTTCAACAAGCGCGCGGCGACATATTGGGGTTTCCCTTTTTTGTGGTTGATATTCCTGGTTTGTACGATCGGCCGGGAATATACAGTGATCCTGTTTGGGGGCATTATGAAGATGAGATAGAGCGATACATCGTGTTTCAGCAGGCCGTATTGCAGTGGGTAGCCGCTTTTTCTCCTTTTGAAAGGCCTCGGATTTTGCATTGTCACGATCACCATACGGGTCTCATTCCTTTTATGGTGAAACACTCGCCTGATTTTCGTTCGTTGGCCAATATTCCCACTGTTTTCACCATTCACAATGGCCAGTATCAGGGTGCGTTTGGTTGGAAGCATCAGGCGTTGCTGCCGTATTTTGATGCGTGGGCTCGGGGCTACCTTGATTGGAATGGCACGGTGAACCCGATGGCTGCTGCTGTAAAATGTGCTTGGGCCGTTACGACAGTTTCAGACAGTTATCTGCATGAACTTCACCACAATAGTATGGGACTTGAGCCACTTTTTCGATCAGAATGGCACAAACAATACGGCATTATCAATGGTATTGATGCGCAGGTGTGGGATCCTGTTACGGATCCTGCACTACAGTTCCATTTGGAAAGTGGGGATATCAATGCGTTTAAGCGGCGGAACAAGGCAGTCTTGTGTGCATGGTTTGGTTTTCCGGAAGACCAACCCATCATCAGTTTTATCGGGCGAATGGTGGGGGAAAAAGGGAGTGATTTGCTACCGGATGTGTACAAAAATTACATTCATGCGGGTGGTTCCGGCAGTTTTTTGGTGTTGGGCACGGGCGATACTTGGACGCAGGACCAGTTTCGCCAAATGTCTCACTATTACAAAGGGCGTGTGAACGCGGTGATTGATTACAACGAATCACTGGCGCACCAGATATACGCGGGTTCTGATTTTCTGATTATGCCCTCGCGGGTAGAACCCTGTGGGCTCAATCAACTGTACTCCATGCGCTACGGCACCATTCCAATTGTGCGGAGTATCGGCGGACTGAAAGATACCGTTCCCGACATCGCCGAGCCAGATGGCAATGGTAGAGGTATTCGTTTTGATCAAGTAAGTTTTGACGATATCGGGTATGCAATTCATCGAGCGGCAGCCATGTGGGAACAGGAGCCCGGTATTGTGACAATGTTACGGCGTCGCATCATGTCCATTGATTTTTCTTGGGAACACGCGGTACAGCAGTACTTTAGCGTCTATCAGCGGGTAGGAGGGCAAATCGAAGTGTTTTCAAGTAAAAACATTGAAAACAATGAAAATGGGCACCGAAATGAACCTGAGGCAATGCTTGAAATGCCCTCTGTCCGGCAAAGCGCAACAAAAAACAAGTCGAAAAAAGCAAAATAGACCCATCAAAAAAAGCAAAAATTCTCATGATAAAAATGATCTCTCTGATCCTCGGGGGAGGTGCCGGTAGCCGGCTTTTTCCACTGACCGAGAAGCGCTCCAAGCCGGCAGTCCCCATTGGTGGTAAGTATCGGCTGATTGATATACCGATCTCCAATTGTATTAACTCCGGCGTAAAAAGGATGTTTGTATTGACCCAATACAACTCGGCTTCCCTCAATGCGCACATTAAAAACGCCTATAATTTTGACCATTTTACACAGGGCTTTGTCGATATTCTTGCCGCCGAACAGACGCCCGGGAATGCAGGCTGGTTTCAGGGTACGGCAGATGCCGTTCGTCAGAGTCGCCAGCATTATGAGCGCCATGATTTTGACTATATTCTGATTTTGTCGGGTGACCAATTGTATCAAATGGATTTTGAAGCCATGGTCAAACACCACATTACTTTGAATGCGGACGTAACCATCGCGTGTCTGCCCGTCGATGCCAGAGATGCTACCGGGTTTGGTATCATGAAGGTGAACAACGAGGGCTATATTCCCCGTTTTATTGAAAAACCCAACGCAGAGGTACTTCCCGATTGGGTCAGTGAGGTGAGTCCGGCCAATAAGAAGCGGGGGCATCAATATCTGGCCTCCATGGGCATCTATATATTCAATCGAAAAGCCATCAGTGATTTGTTTGACCGACATCCAAATGCCACTGATTTTGGCAAAGAGATTATTCCTGCCGCCATTGGGGAAGGACGGAAAGTGGCGGCGTATCAATATGAAGGTTACTGGACCGATATTGGTACAATCAGCTCATTTTTTGAGGCTAATATTGACTTGACAGACCATATTCCAGCCTTTAATTTATTTGACAACCGCCACGTAATCTATACCCGTGGCCGTATGTTGCCACCGGCAAAATTCTATGGTGGCACACAACTCAATCGCGCACTGATTGCGGAAGGATCCATCATTCATGCTCGAGTGGTGGAAGCGTCTATCATAGGTCTGCGCTCTAGAATTGGGGAGAATACGGTCATCAAGGATTCTATTGTGATGGGCAATGATATATACCAATCGCTGCAGGAAATTGCGGTAAGCAGCGATAATATTCCCCTCGGCGTGGGTCATTACTGCCACATTGAGCATGCCATTCTCGACAAAGATTGTCGCATTGGCAACAACGTCGTGATCAAGGGCGGTACGCACCTCTCAGATGTTGATGCCGACGGATACGTGATCCGCGATGGAGTTGTGGTGGTAAAAAAAGGGGCATTGATCCCGGAGGGAACGAGGATCATGTGATCTTTTCCAAGCAGTAAGCAATCTCACAACAAAAAGGGTATAAAAATGATTATTGTTCAAGACAAATTGGTGAGTGATGATGTGGTAGAGGCAAATTTTATTTGTAATCTCGCTGCGTGTAAGGGTGCTTGTTGCTGGGAAGGTGACTACG
>JBIPOY010000370.1:0-3815 GCA_044378705.1 Saprospiraceae bacterium | reverse complement strand
GCTCACCGTGATGTTGTTCGCAAAAACTGGCAGACAAAAAATCGCCAAGAAATAAATAAGTAATAATTGTTTGTTCATAATAACAGGTTGTTTAATCGAAGCCGCATGAGCGCTCCATGAATTGAAAAAAGGAAAACTGGTTGGGTGGCACGCTGCCTAGCCCAAAAATGGCCACTTTTTTGTCTTAGAAGCGACCACGCTTACACGTTACATTTTTTTAGTGATTTCAGTCTTGCAGAGACGTTAATCAAGCAACACAAAATTATAACATTAAATAAAAATTATTAAATAAAAATTATTAAATTTATTTAAAATAATTCAATTTGAGCAGTGCTACAAAATATTAACTACTTGATTTACATTGTCTTGTATTCTAAAAAAAAGAGGTTGTGGTAAATTTATAGCACTTTACTTTTCTGTCTCGCTTCGTATTCAATCCCATTGGGATGCTGCTTTGACTTTATTTCCCAAGCCTAGCCTCTCAACGCAAGCCCAATCGCCCTGCTTGGCGTTTTGTCGCCAAGCAGGGCGATTGGGCTTGCGTTGAGAGCTTTTGGCATTGGTTGGGAAGACCACGAAAGGCTGAAAAAAACGCTGTCATCCTGAGCCCCAACGTTATGCCCTTGGGCCAAGAAGAAAGTGTTCCTTGATTACGCATGGCCTTTTGCACGACGTAAAAGCTCGGCTAGATCCTTCTCCCTTTTTATCCCCGCTTGGTTTTGTGCTGGCGTTTAGGGTTGTTCGCGTGGGATAAAAAGGGCTCAGGATGATAGCGTTTTTTTTGGTGCTTTGAGAATGGAGAGGTGGTGTTTGGTTTTGCTCGCGTGGGATAAAAAGGGCCTAGGATGACAGCGTTTTCCAAAAAAGAAACATCCCGGCCAGCTTGCGCCGACCGGGATGTTTCTTAGCCAAATAAGGGGCGCCCCGACATTCCGAGACACCCCAGATTATATCAATGCTACTTCATCTGTACCATCTTCTTCGTTGCCGAAGCCGTCGCCGTCGCCAGCGTGTAATACATCACACCGCTCGTTTTCAACAAAGACCGATCCAACACCATCGCGTTGTAACCCTTTGCAAAATCGCCTTGCTGCGTGAATAACAAGCGACCAGATTCATCGTACACCGTCAACGTAGCCAAAGCCGCCGCCGGTAACCGGAATCCAATCACCGTTTTATCTTCAAACGGGTTCGGTTCGTTCTGATACAACTCAAAATCAAACCCTTCCTCACTCGTTTCTCCGCGCTGCTGCGCCTCCGTCACCGGCGAATACGCCAACGTTACCCGCTCCGAACGGTAATCCGTGTGCCAAGCCGAGGCCTCCATGTCTTTCTGACTGATGCTCAATACCTCACTCAGATTTTGTCCGCCTTGTAAGACCCTGAAGCGCAACTTGAACAGCTCCGGATTGCCCACTTTCGTCTCAGCAGTCGCAACCGCCCAGACCAACGGCAAACGGCCTTCCGCCAAATTCCAAGTGCCAAAGTTGCTAACCTGCATCGGCATGTTCGCTGACGGCAACACCGCATCCAAGGCCAACACGCTTGGATTGAACCAAAAACACGCCTGCAAGGCCACCAAATCTTCAAAGTGATCGCAGCGGAACGGCACTTCCACCGTCGTGCCGACGGTGAGCGCCACATCAGGCACCGCAAATACCACCGGAACCGCCGGAGCAGGCTTCAAAGCAGGGTTGAAATTCGGCGTCACCAAGTCGCCCAATTTGATGGCAACAAAATCCTGATTCGTTTGGCTTCCAGTAATATTTGTGTACGTTCGCTTTTCTGCAAAACTCCAGAAGGCGCCAGTGCCGTAAGGCGTCGAAAACATCGTGCCTGTCGGTACAAAACGCCAAGAAATCTTGAACTGACCCAGCGAAATAGGATTGTTCAACAACGCGTTCTGTACCGTTGACACATCCGAAGTGGTCAGCGAATTGCTCTTGTTGACGTCTGCTGCGATGAAATCCAGCGGATTGGTAAACGGCAAGGTGCCGCCCACGTGCTGGGCTATACGCGTCACGTCGAGTGCCGTTACGCCGTTCAGCTTACCTGTCGTCTTCGTGGGCGTCACTTCGTAGTTGCTACCCGTGGCATCAAAGGAGTACAGGCCATCCACCAACGTGGTGACTGTGCCCGTGCCGTCGCCGGTCAAAGCCACAGAGGTGTTGAGGATGCCCACCGTGGGATTGGTTCTCCAGCCAATTTTACCCGAAATCTTCGTTATTCCACCTCCGCCGCTCACCGTCACTTCCAGCACGTTGCTTTCCACAGCGCCCGTCCAGTCCGCCGAACAACTTACCCGCGCCAAACGCTTGTACCACGTCGTCACAGACAAAGAACCAGCATCATACGTGTCGGTATTGCTCGACGAAATGTCCGTAAAGCCCGTGCTGCTGCTCGTCGTAGAGGCTTGCCATTTGTATTCTACTGTTCCGGTTTCGCCGCTTGCTGCTGCACTGCTGGTGAAAGCCGCAGGGTTAAACGGACTTGTGCCGCTTTGTGCTGCTGCAATAGTGCCACCGGAAGATGGAGGTGTGCATGCCGGAGCCGAGCAAGATGATACCCCCCCAGCTGTAGACGCATATACCGTATTACCAGAGACATGTATAGAAGTGACAACAAGACTACCCAAACCATTAACTTCGGTGTAGTTCGTAAAAGTAGCCCCGCCATCTGTTGATATGCTTAATCCTCCGGAAGTATAATTAATAGGATCAAACGTTGCAGCATAAACTGTATTGCCTATTGCATATATTTTATTTACAAAATTATCCCCCAAACCATTTGCAGTTGTTCTGTTCGTAAAAGTAGCGCCACCATCTGTAGATATGGATAAACCTACACCCGTTGATGCATATACCGTGCTGCCTATTGCGTATACACTAATAATGTAATCATCCCCCAAACCATTTGCCGTGGTTCTGGTCGTAAAAGTAGTGCCGCCATCTGTTGATATGCTTAATCCACGCGATGTTCCTACATATACCGTATTGCCAATTGCGTATACACTATTAATGTAATCACTCCCCAACCCATTTGCCGTGGTTCTGTCCGTAAAAGTAGTGCCGCCATCTGTTGATATGTTTAATCCTAAATCCGATGCTGCATATATTATGCTGCCGGATGCAAACACTTTTCCAACATAATTATCCATCAACCCATTGGCCGTAGTTCTGGTCGTAAAACTAGCTCCGCCATCTGTTGATATGCTTAATCCACCTATTGTTCCTACATATACCGTACTCCCTATGGCATATATATCATTAATAAAATTGTCCCCTAAACCATTGGCCGTGGTTCTGTTTGTGTAAGTAGTGCCACCATCTGTTGATATGCTTAATCCATCAATAGTACCCGCATATATCGTATTGTCTTTGGTGTATAAACTATATACAACATCACTTCCTAAACCATCGGCCATAGTTTTATTGGTATAGGTATCGCAAAACGGCCCGTTCGTTTGCCCAGTGGTAATGGTGAGCGTCAACGTTGCCGTACTGTCACAACCTGCTGCATTCGTGCCCGTCCAAGTATAAATACCGGATGATGTGTAGGATTGACCGTTCCAGGTATAACTTCCGGAGGTGGTGATGTTTTGGGTGGAGGAAGTTGCGCAAGCCGCAATAACAGTTACTTTCAGCACATTGCTCTCTACAGCACCCGCCCAGTCAGAAGAGCAACTGACCCTTGCCAAACGCTTGAACCAGGTGGTTTGTGTTAATGCACCCGCATCGTAAGTAGTAGCATTACTAGAAGCAATATCGCTGAAGTTGGCACTGTTGCTGGTGGTAGATGATTGCCATATGTATTCT
>JBIPOY010000369.1:0-3841 GCA_044378705.1 Saprospiraceae bacterium | reverse complement strand
CGCTATTTTCATGGTAAATACGTTTTGTAACTGGTTGGGTAGTTGCGTCTGAGACAAAAAAGTGACCATTGAGCCAGACAGCGTGCCACCGAAACAGTTACGGTGTCTTAATGTTCAAGGCAATTTAGCCAGCCAATAATTGGCATACAACTGCAAAAATCCAATAAAAATCATGGCGATACCCATCCATTCCAGTATTGGGACAGCCCCTTTGTATGCGGTCCCATACAAAACCTGAATAATCCATGCAGGAATAGCCCAAAAGACCGCAGCGACCGCCGATGACAGCAACAAAACAAGCAACAAGGCCTTGTTGTATATTTTCTGCCTGCTCACAGGGTCCTTTTCCGCCACAATTTCGGGAAATACAACGAGCGAAATGGCGCCTGTGACAAAAAGCGACATCCGGGCAATGTTGAGCGCCGCCGTCCATTGGCCCGTAAAGGCACTGGTGAAATAATGCTTTACCAACAGCGTCGGAACGTTTATGATGCCATGCAACACGATGTTCGCCACCAAAACCCGTAGGGTAAACCAATAGATGGACGTAAGTTCTATTCTTTCCAACACCCCCACAACTTCCCGCGTGTCTTTAATGACGCGAAAAACCAGCAGAAAAGCCAGCAAGAAAGCCAACCCGTACGCCAAAAGTGCACCGTTGACGCCATATCCAAAAAAGAAAAGCACCCCCAAAAACACCAGCCGAGCCGCCGCCTCAACAATACTATTCCAACTCAACGCATGAAATTTTTTCATCCCTTGTAAAACCCCCCTGTTGACGGCTAATAGTAGGGAAAACAAAATGGTCGCCGCCAATACCACCACGGAACCAACCTGGTCTATCTTCAGAAAATCGACCACAGAACCATAAAAAATAGCCGTAAAAAGCATTAATCCTGCAAAAAAAACCAACACGATATCCTGGGCCTTTCTCCTGAGAAGTCCTATTTCCCCGAATTTGTTGGCTGCGTGATAGTCGGATGTAAACTTTGTGACCGCAGTTCCAAAGGAGAAGGCCGGCAGCGACACCAGAAAAAACAAGGCCATCAGAGAACCAAAAACACCGTATTCTTCCGGCCCCAGCATTCTACCTGCAACAAAATGAAAGCCATATGCCAATGCGTTGGATACAACGATGCCCACCATCAACGTGATACTGTTCTTCAGGATACTCAAGTGTGCGATCTTATTTTGGTACGATGACAGGGAGAAAAATAGCCCGTGCATACACAGGACCAAGGGACAAAAGAACAGCTTTTTCGACTAATTCAGGGCCTTTTGGAGTACAATTCTGCGCGATCGCTGCTGTATGGGTTGTATAAATCCCGCGTAAAGCCAACATCGGCAACCAGTATCTCTTCCCATTTTGTGGTATAGCAGGGCGACAATTGGGTCTGCCGGGTGAGTTGCGCGCCGGTTCCAATGGTTTGCGCGGCTACTTGTACGGTATTGCGCCCGTATCGGGCATTTACACCATCCATGGCGACCATGAGTCGCTGGTGTTTTTCGTACGACACCGGATCAAAAAGGGATATCTGTACGTTGGACTGCGGGGTCAGTCCGCTCAACAATACCCCTGCATTTTTATAATCGTAGCCCTCCCGGTATATTTTGTTCAAAACGTATTGGGCCGCTTTTACCAATTGAAGGGTACTGTTGGTGGGCGTAGAGAACGATACGGTAAAAGAGGCGCCATACGGGGGTGCCCCTTTGGCAAAACGATTGGTATGAATGAACGCCGTCAGCAGGGCAGCACTGCTCTGCTGACGGCGTAGTTTTTCCCCACACCGGGCGGCGAAGTCGGCCAGTGCCTTGCCCAATGCATCTTTGGTGCGCAAGGGCTCCCGAAAGGAGCGGGTGGTACCCACACTTTTTTTGTCCGGCGTTTCTGTTTCCAACCGGATGCACGGCTCGCCCTCCAGTTCTTTTTTGATCCGCAATCCGGTAATGGTTAAATGCTTACGCACCCACGTGTCATCCGCCTGTGCGAGGTCGTACGCCGTTTTGATGCCATATCCACGCAACAAATTTGCGTATTGCCGTCCAATACACCACACGTCCCCGACCTCAACCTCCTGTAATACAGCATCCCAGTTGTCGGCCAGCACACATACCCCGTTGCCCAATTTATCTTTTTTTGCAATCCGGTTGGCTATTTTGGCCAGTACTTTCGTCGGAGCCACCCCAACACAAACCGGCAACCCAACCCAACGCAAGACGGTTTGGCGAATGTTGAGCGCATGGGGCGTCAGGTCGGCAAATGCCAGGTCTTCCAGGTCTAAGAAGGCCTCATCCACGCTGTACACCTCCACCGATGGCGCAAACCGCCGAAGGATGTTCATGGCGCGCGCCGACATATCACCGTACAGCGGGTAATTGCTGGAAAACACTTTCAATCCGTGTTTCTTCACCATACCACGAATCTCAAACAAAGGCTGCCCCATGCCGATCTGCAACGCCTTGGCCTCGTCTGACCGGGCTACCACACATCCATCGTTGTTGCTCAGTACAACCACCGGTAGGCCCCGTAAAGCCGGACAAAATACCCGTTCACAGGAAACATAAAAACAGTTTACATCCACCAAAGCAATCATTTTCAGTGCTTTTTAATGGTGTATATCACAATACCCCAAACAACCAACTCATCGCCTTCCTGTACCTCAATGGGTGCAAAGTCGGGATTGGCGGGCAACAACCGAATTTTATCACCCTTTTTCTCAATGCGTTTGACCGTAAACCCGTTGTTGAGGTAGCATACCGCCACAGAACCCGTTTGGGGTGCTACCGAACGATCTACAATCAACACGTCACCGTCGTCAATGCCATCTCCTGTCATGGAATTGCCCTGGACACGCACCACGAATGTCGCATCCGGATTTTGGACCAGCACGGCTTTTAAGTCAATTTGCTGTTGAAAATAATCATCGGCAGGAGAGGGAAATCCCGCACAAATGGTGCCGTCCACACAATTTAAAAAAATTGGACCCGTCGGAGCCAAGGCATAAAGCTTTAACCCAATCCCAAACGCTTCTGTACGCATGATATGATGTTTTACAACAGCAAATTTAAAACAAATTATTTTAAATACACTGTTTTAAAACAAATAATTACTTCGGTGGTGGTGGTTGCTCCGGGAAGGTACGGTGCTATTGCCTACCTTCATTTTCTACATTTTCAAGTTTACGGCGCACCTCTTCGACTTTTCGGCGCTGGACTTCTTGGTCTCCCATATTGGATTCCTGCGCTTGTTGGTTGTTGACGATGTCCTGTTCAGCCCTTTGGATTTTTGATTTCCAGGATTCGATGTCTTTTACCAGGCCGTCATTTTCCCGCACGAGTTTCTTTTGGCGATTTTCGAGGTCCTTGAGTTCGTCTTCTGCGACTTTCAATTCTTTTCCAATAGCAGCTCGTCGGATATCGAAGTAGCATTGTTTGAGTTTTCTGGTCATTTCCTGTGTACTGACGCGGTTGTCGCGACGATTTAGGAAATACGACCCGGCATCCACCCACACGGTGAGGGCAGTTTTGTCGCCATTTTTTTCGATGGTAGAATAAATAGCATAAGGTTCTTCGCCCATAAAGGCCGTGTTTAGGCTGGTTGCCGTCCATTCGCCCTTGCTTTTTTTGAGTTTTGCATCGAAGTTTTCCTTTGCAAAATCTTTCCAGACATTCTCAATAATATCCACCTCTATTTTGCCAAATTCAAGGCGGAAACAGGGCCTGATGCCGAACGACATTGTGCGTTCAGTTTCGTGCACCAACTCCATTTGAGCCTGTGCGACGGAAACAGTAAAAAGTAGGGCCAGTAATGGGGAAAGGGATTTGATTTTCATTTTTTGCT
>JBIPOY010000367.1:0-3844 GCA_044378705.1 Saprospiraceae bacterium | reverse complement strand
GGAACGTTGTACTTTTGACACTGAAATAAATATATCTCCTCATGTCATTCCGCTTACACAAAGAAGGTCACATCCTTTTGGTCGTGGCCGCCCTCCTACTAACCGCCCTTCTTTATGCGGTATATCAAAGTTTACCCATCGCCTTTTGGCCTCTCCTGGTCCTATCGGTCGCTTTCTACGCTATTCTTGTCCAGTTTTTTAGAAACCCGCTGCGCGAAGTTGCCATTGTTGACAATGGTTTGGTGTATGCACCCGCTGATGGCCGCGTATGCGTCATCGAATCCGTGGTAGAAACCGAGTATTTCAATGAAAAGCGCCTCCAGGTATCTATTTTTATGTCGCCGTTCAATGTGCATGTAAACCGAAATCCCGTATCCGGCGTGGTTCAATATTTCCGATACCACCCCGGCAAATTCTTGGTCGCTTGGCATCCTAAAAGCAGCACCGAAAACGAACGCACCACCGTGGTGTACCGCTTGGACAACAACGTCGAAATTCTGATGCGCCAAATCGCCGGCGCACTGGCTCGACGCATCCGTTGGTACATCAAAGAAGGCGATCCGGTCACCCAAGGCGGCGAAATGGGGTTTATCAAATTCGGATCCCGCGTTGATCTATTCCTCCCGCTCGATGCAACCATCGAAGTCACCATGGATCAACACGTAAAAGGCAATAAAACCATCATCGCCCGATTCAACGGAGCATCTTAACGAAACTTTAAACAGGGCTATATATCCCTACTGCGTTTCTATGCGTTTCTAATGCGTTCTTACTAAACAAGGAACTCTCAAAACAATATGACAAATAATATGCTGTTCAAATCATTGGCATTGGCCGTTTTTACTCTTTTTTCACTCTCCGCGATACAGGCTCAGGAAGCAGCCCCCGTCAAAAAGGTCAAACCTGCCAGCAAAGAACGTCTGGAAGCCCAGGAGGCCAAAGCAGGTGATGACTTGGACCAAGAACTTAAGTTAACACCCGACCAAAAAGTCGCATTCAAAAAAGCCGACGATGCCTACAAATCGAAAGCAGCAGCCTCCAAAGATACCAAAAAAGAGGAGCAACAACGCCTCCGCGAAGAGCGTATCCGTGCCAAAAAAGCAGTTTTGACACCAGAACAAACCAAAAAATACGACGAAATTCTCGCTCAAAGAGAGGCCCGCCGCAACCAAAAAACCGGGGACAGAACGGAGCGAAAAGCTGAAATAAAAGATAAAAAAGCCGCTAGCAAACGCGTAAAACAAACAGGAAACAAACAGTAATCTGCTTGTTCCTGATCAAAAAAGCCCGAGACCTTGTTGGTGTCGGGCTTTTTTTATGTTGTAATATCGCACACTACTACTTATTTTTATCTTTGGCCCGCTGGTTCTCTTTCCCCCGGCAATAAATATTGATGAAAAACATACTCTTTTTCGTTGTCGCTTTGAGCCTAGCTACCAATATCGCCGCCCAAAGCCAAGTATCCCTCGATTCAGCCTATATCCGAGATCACTTCTCCAAACGAGAAGTGCTGATCCCCATGCGGGATGGAATCCGGCTCTTCACCACCATTTATACCCCCAAAGACCAATCTCAGCAATACCCCTTTATTGTCCGCCGTACCCCTTATTCCTGTTCCCCATACGGATCTGAAGCCTTTATTACCGGGTTTCAAAACATGACCCTCGCGCGCGCAGGGTATATTCTGGTCTTTCAAGACGTACGAGGCCGCTATATGAGCGACGGTACCTTCGTGGATATTCGTCCTTTCAACCCTGCCACAGACCCTTCTCCCAAAGGAAAAAAACAAGTGGATGAAGCCTCCGATACCTACGATACAGTGGACTGGCTGCTGAAATTCGTGCCCAACAACAACGGGCAGGTCGGCGTAATGGGCATCTCTTACCCCGGTTTTTACGCCACCATGGCCGTTTTGGCCGGCCACCCCGCCATCAAAGCAGTGTCTCCTCAAGCACCTGTCACCGATTGGTTTGTGGGCGACGACTTTCACCACAACGGCGCCCTAATGCTGATGGATGCTTTTTCCTTTTACTCAGGATTTGGTAAACCGCGCCCTTTCCCCACCACAGAAGGCCAACCAGGATTTAAAGATTGGAATACCCCCAACAACTACGATTTTTTCTTGCGCGCAGGTGCTATTCGGAACTTTACAGAACGATACGGCATGAAAAATATCCCCTTCTGGAATGATCTGATGGCACACCCCAATTACGATGCCTGGTGGAAAGTTCGCAACCCGCGTCAGTACTTGAAAAATGTAATGCCTGCTGTTATGACCGTCGGAGGCCTTTTTGATGCCGAAGACTGCTGGGGCGCCTGGAATACCTATAAATCTCTCGAAAAACAAAACCCAGCAAGCCACCCCAACAGTCTGGTGATGGGCCCTTGGGTACACGGTGGATGGGCTCGCGGAACCGGCGAACGACTCGGAAATGTCGTGTTCGGACAAAAAAGCAGCGCTTTTTACCAAACTGAAATCGAATTCAATTTCTTTGAACACTACTTGAAAAACTCCGGAAAAATGACGCTGCCGGAAGCCTATATTTTTGAAACAGGCAGCAATAAATGGACTACTTACGATGCCTGGCCACCCAAAAACGTGACCCCCACAGAATACTATTTCCAATCCCGTGGCAAACTCGCGCCCAGGGCGGAAATCGTGGATCCCGCCTCCGCCTACGATGAATATGTAAGCAACCCCGCCAAACCCGTCCCGTACACCGAAGATGTACACCTCAACCGTACCCGCGAGTATATGTGCGACGACCAGCGCTTTGCCGCCTGCCGACCCGATGTACTCGTGTACCAAACAGATGTACTGTCGGAAACCCTTACGTTGACGGGTGTGGTGACGGCCGATATTTGGGCAAGTCTTAGTACGTCAGACGCCGATTTTGTGGTCAAAATCATTGATGTTTACCCGGATACCCTACAAGGACGCGAAAACAACGTGCCCATGGGGGGATACCAAATGTTGGTCCGCGGGGAAATTTTCCGGGGCCGTTACAGAGAAAGCTATGAAAATGCTAGGGCTTTCGAACCCGGACAAATTACCAACGTAAAGTTTGACCTGCCCGACATAGCCCATTCCTTCCTCCCGGGACACAAACTGATGGTGCAAATTCAAAGCACTTGGTTCCCATTGGCAGACCGAAACCCTCAACAATTTATCAACATATACGAAGCCAAAGATTCAGATTTTATCCCCTGTACCATTCAAGTTTTTCGCAGCAAATTGGGCGCTTCCGGCATTATTCTGCCCATTTTGAAATCCTAATACGCCATGCACATCCGATTTTTCTTCGCTACCCTGTGCCTGATTCCCGCGTTGCTCGTCGGACAGCCAAATGCGCTGCACAACCTGTCTTTTTCTGACATTCCCACGCAATGGAAAGATGGCCTGCCCCTGGGCAATGGCATGCTGGGATGCCTGGTTTGGCAAAAAGACGGCAAACTGAGACTGGCCCTCGACCGGGCTGATCTGTGGGATGAACGACCCATGAAAGGCTTAGAAAGACCCGAATTCTCTTACCGGTGGGTGGCTGAACAGGTGGACAAAGGTGAATACGACATCGTGCAGCGCTATTTTGATGAACCCTACGAACGAGAGGCCGGACCAACAAAATTGCCGGGAGGGGCCCTGGAATGGACGCTAGACAACTGGACATCCGCCGGTCAACAAGCAGTAAACCTCCAAATTTCAAACGGCCTCGCAACGGTTGAATGGGCCGATGGGCACCGTTTTGAAACCTTTGTACACGCACAAAAACAGGAAGGTTGGTTCCGCTGTACCGGCTTCCCTGACCCTACCAAATGCTTCAAACTTCTGTCACCCCAATACGGA